>JBDTFI010000362.1:0-4732 GCA_039938035.1 Acetobacteraceae bacterium
CGCCCGACCCCGCTCGGCCTGCTGGCGGCGCTGGCGGTGTTCCGCCTGCTGGATATCGCCAAGCCGGGTCCCATCGGCTGGGCGGACCGTCAAGGCGGGGCAGCGGGAGTGATGGAAGATGACCTGATCGCCGGCGCGCTCGGCGCCGGCATCCTGTGGGCCGCGCGCTCCCGGTTCCCCACCCTGTTCGACTGAGCCCGCGTCACCTGCCGCCACCCGGCACCCAGAGTACGTCACCCTGCGTTCCGTTCAGCGTGCGGGCGAGCACGAACAGATGATCCGACAGCCGGTTGAGGTAGCGCAGCAGCGCCGGATTGACCGGCACGATCGCTCCGAGCCGCGCGATTTCGCGCTCCGCCCGGCGGACGATCGTGCGTGCCATGTGGGCGTGCGCGGCGGCGGCGGTCCCGCCGGGCAGGACGAAGCTACGCAGCGGCGCCAGAGCGGCGTTCATCGCCCCGATCTCAGCCTCCAGACGCGCCGCCGGTTCGTCGGTGAGGCGCAGGCGGTCGCCGCCTTCGCCGGGGACGCAGAGATCGGCCCCGAGATCGAACAGGTCGTTCTGCATCCTGGCCAGCATCGCATCGGCCGGCTCCGCGAGGCCGCTCGCGCGCAGCACGCCGATCGCCGCGTTCGCCTCGTCCACCGCCCCCATCGCGGCGATCCGCGCATCGTCCTTGCGGACACGCGCCCCGTCGCCGAGCGAGGTGCTCCCCCCGTCGCCGCCGCGCGTGACCACCCTGTTGATACGGACCATCCTGTTCTCTCCCCGAGCGGCGCCAGCGCATGATGCGCGGCTTCGGTGTCCGCCCTACTAATTCAACTCGAACAGCACGCGCAGCGGCATCGCGGAGGCAACCGGCTTGCCGTCGTGGACGGCGGGCAGGAAGTGCCAGGTCTGCACCGCCTCGCGTGCCGCGCGGTCCAGCAGCCGAAATCCCGAGGTCGCGGTGACCTCGATCCCGGCGACGGCTCCGTCCGGGTCGACATGGATCAGGAGCACCACCGCGCCATGCTCCCCCCGCTCGGCGGCGGCCACGGGATAGATCGGCTCACGATTGCGCCAATGCTGATCCACGCGCGCCGGAAGGACGGCGGGGCCGCTGGCAAGCGCATTCGTGAAGCTGTCGCCGCCGCCGAGGTTCACCTCCGGCGGCGGCACGGGGGAGGCGGCGGGAGGCGACGGCGGCGCGGCCCGGGCGCTTGGCGTCCGGACGGGTGGGCTCGGCGGGGCCGGCGGGGGAAGCGGGAGTGGCTCGGGGGCAGGCTCCGGCGCGACGGCCGGAGGCGGGGGCGACGCCGGTGCAACGGCCGGCGTTGGGGAAGGCGCCGGCGCGGGCTGGGGCGGCAGTGCGGGCGGGGTCGCCGGCGCCGCCGGCCCGGCACCCTGCGTCTCGATCAGGCGCAGCTCGATCGACGGCTCCGGTGGCGGTTCGGGTGGCCGGTTCACGCTCAGGCGCAGGACAATGGCCGCCACGACGGCGGCGTGCAGCAGCGCCGAGACCCCGGCCCAACCGAGTGGGCTAGAGGACCGGGACGCCGTGGTGCTTGGCCTTGACCTCGGGCTCGACATGGATGGTGACGACCAGATACTCCATCTCCGCCTTGAGCGCCGCTTCGATATGGTCGCAGATCGCGTGCGACTCGGCCACCGTCATGGTTCCCGGAACCACCAGATGGAACTCCAGGAACGCGAGCCGTCCAGCGTGGCGGCTGCGCAGATCGTGTGCCTCCAGCGCGCCGGTGGCCGCATCGGACACCACCTCGCGGATGCGCGCCACCACCGCTGGGTCGGGCGCGGCGTCCATCAGCCCGCCCACCGAGGCCGACACGGTGCGCACGCCGGAATACAGCACGTAGACGCCGGCCAGCGCCGCGACCGCCGGGTCGATCAACGCCTCCCCGGTCAGCAGCACCAGGATGACGCCGACGACGATGCCGATCGAGGTCACGACGTCGGTCATGAGGTGGCGCGCATCGGCGGCCAGCGCGGCGGAGCGCAATCGCCGCCCTTCTCGCGCCAAGTTCATCGACCAGAGCATGTTCAGCGCGGTGGCGACGAGATTCAGCCCGATCGCCCGACCGCTCAGCGTCAGGAGATGCGGGGCCGAGAACCCAAGCCACGCCACCCAGAAAATGGAGAGCGCGGCGATGACGATCAGCACGCCGACGATCACGGCGGCGAAGAATTCCGCTTTGTCGTGCCCGTACGGGTGGTCATCGTCGGCCGGCTTGGCGGCGAGGCGGATGGCATAGAGCGCGATCGTGCTGGCGGCGACGTTCACCGTCGTCTCCAGCGCGTCGGAGTAGAGCGCCGCGCTGGCGCTGATCCACCACGCCGCGCCCTTGAACGCCAGCACTAGGCAGCCGACGCCGACGCTGCCGATCGCGATGCGTTCTGCCCGGGTCACGCGCCGCCTCTAGCAGTCGCACGCGCGGGCGTGAACGGCCGAGCGCTTGCAAACTGCTCGCCTTGCGCTATCTACCATCCCAGTGGATGGTATTCAGATGGCGAACGACAGCGAGAAGATCACCATCAATCTGGGCTTTGTCGACCTCGGCCACATCGACCTGATGGTCCAGGACGGGTTTTACGCGAACCGGACGGACTTCATCCGGACCGCGATACGCAACCAACTCGAGCGCCACGCCGATGTGGTGCGCCACGCCGTGATCCGGAAGACACTGGAACTTGGCCTTCGGCACTACAGCCGCGAGGATCTTGAAGCGGCGCGCGCGGCCGGGACGGTGCTGCGGATCAACGTCCTCGGCCTCGCCAGCATCGCCCAGGATGTCACGCCCGATCTGGCCCTGGCCACCATCGCCTCCGTCACCGTCCTCGGCGCGTTGCACGCCAGCCCCGAGGTCCGTGCAGCGCTACGCGACCGCATCGGCTGATGCAGTCGACCCCCCTCCATCCACCGAAAGTCACGCATATGCACATGGCTCCCCTCGACCGTCTGCTGACGGCGACCCGTCTCGGCGGCGTCGACCGACTGAGCAAGGTCACCGCGCAGCTGCAACAAATTTTGCGAGACTCGGCGGGAAGGGCTATTCCTGTCCAGGTGCGAAACCATGTCGCCCGCGAGCGGGCCAATCCATCCCCCTCGAGAGCGAGCGAGACCACCGATCCCGGCGAATTCCTCGCCGCGACATTCAGCAACCAAGCGGGAAGCCGCCCTTACAAGCTGTATGTGCCGAACAAGCTGTATGTGCCGAGCGGCTACGTCGGGCGCCCCGTTCCGCTGATCGTCATGCTGCATGGTTGCACGCAGTCGCCCGACGATTTCGCCGCCGGCACCCGCATGAACGCCGTGGCGGAGGAGCACACTTGTCTGGTCGCCTATCCCGCCCAGATCGCCGCGGCGAACACCTCTCGTTGCTGGAACTGGTACAACACGAGCGATCAGAGTCGCGATCAGGGCGAACCGTCGCTGATCGCGGGGATCACCCGCGACGTCGTGGAGCATTACGCGGTCGATCCGCGCCGGATCTATGTCGCGGGCCTCTCGGCCGGCGGCGCCGCGGCGGCCATCATGGGTGCGCGCTACCCTGACCTGTACGCCGCGATCGGGGTGCATTCCGGCCTCGCCTGCGGGGCGGCGACCGACCTTCCCTCCGCCTTCACGGCGATGCGTCAGGGCCATGCGGGACAAGGGCGCCGCCCTATGCCCGCCATCGTCTTCCACGGCGATCGCGACAGCACCGTCAGTCCGGCCAATGCCCGTGCCGTCATCGCCCAGTCAGCGCCGGAAGCGACGCTCGACGTCCGGATCGAGGAGGGCCGCGTGCCGGGCGGGCACGCCTATACCCGCACGATCTACGGCGGCTCCGACGGGCCGGCGCTCGAACAATGGGCCATCCACGGCGCCGGCCATGCCTGGATGGGCGGCAGCCCGGCCGGGTCGTTCACCGATCCGCACGGCCCCGACGCTTCGCGCGAGATGCTCCGTTTCTTCCTGGAGCATCCGAAGCGAAAGGCCTAACCCGGCATCGCCCACCGCCCGTGGTCCCACTCCGGTGCGTAGGTGCGGGCGGTGAGCGCCGGGTTCCGGTTCGCGAGCGGACGCGCATACATCGGGTGCTTCATGCTCCGCACCTCGTGTTCGATGGTGAACAGCGCCTTGTTGGTGTCGACGTCGACGATGTCGGTGAAGCGGTACTGGTGCTGATCGCTCTCCTCGGTGATCAGGCCACGCTCCGCCAGGATGGCGTGCGGGCGGGAGAAATTGGCGAGGCTGATCTGGATGTGGTGGCCATCATATTTCGGCAGCTTCTTGCTGGTTTCGCGGAACATGACGCGGTTGCCGTCGCCGACTCCCGCCCACGCGTACGCGCCCGTGCTGTCTTCCGAGACGCCGGCGATGCCGTCCAGTATCTCCGTGTAGAAGCGGGCGATCCCCGCGAGATTCGTGCCCTTCGGTACATCGCATTCCACGTAGGGCATCCCGAGCGTGATCCGCCCGAAGCGCGCCACGTCAGGCGCGTGCAAACGGATGCGGTTGCCCCAGGGGCAGGTGGTTTCCACCGCGTCGTTGCTCGCGCGGTAGCTGAACTTCGTGCCCTCCAGCGGCTTCGCGACCTTCTCCAGCCGCGCCATCAGCGCATCGAGGTCGGGCACCACCAGCCCGGTCGTGCCGCGCACCACCTGCGGAGCGCGGGTCGGCAAATGGAACTGCGCGCGCCCGATGTTGATCCACATGTTGTCGGTGCTCGTCATCAGGAACGGGTC
>JBDTFI010000363.1:0-4344 GCA_039938035.1 Acetobacteraceae bacterium
GCGGCGCGGTGTTGACGACGTCGGAGATCGCCAGCCGACCGCCCGGCTTCAGGACGCGGAACGCCTCGCGGAACACCCGCGCCTTGTCGGGAGCCAGGTTGATGACGCAGTTCGACAGGATCACGTCCGCGGTGTTGTCGGCGATCGGCAAATGCTCGATCTCGCCGAGCCGGAATTCGACGTTCGCGACCGCGAGTTTGGCGGCGTTCTCACGGGCCTTCCGTAGCATCTCGTGCGTCATGTCGACGCCGATGACATGCCCGGCGGCGCCGACCTGCCTGGCGGCCAGGACACAATCGAAGCCGGCGCCGCTGCCGAGATCGACGACGACCTCACCCGGCCGTAAGGCGGCGATGGCTTGCGGGTTGCCGCAACCGAGGCCGAGATTCGCACCCTCCGGCACGGCGGCGAGTTCTTCCGCCGAATAGCCCATCCGCGATGACTTGCCATCCGCGAGCGGCGCTGGCGACGCGGCGCAACAGGACGCGGCGGCCGGTGCGCAACAATCGACGACCGTACCGGCGGCGATGCCGCCGTACCGGGCGCGGACCATGTCCTTGAGGTCGTTGGTTTCCATGACGTTGTCCTTTCAGGTGCCCATTATCTCGCGGCCGCGACAGCCGCTTCGGGGTGGCACGGAGGCGCGCAGAGGCTCGTTTCTCCACCGCAGCAGTTTTCGGTGAGATAGGCGACGAGGCCGTTCATCGCGGCGAAGTCGGCGGCATAAATCAGCTGTCGGCCCAGCCGGCGCTGGGTGAGAAGCCCTGCCCGATGAAGGTGCTGCACATGGAAGGTGAGCGATGAAGGCGGCAGGCCGAGGCGATCGGCGATGATGCCGGCCGAAAGTCCATCCGGCCCACGCTCGACCAACATCCGAAACAGCGCCAGCCGCGTGTCATGGGCGAGTGCCCCAAGGGATCGCACGGCTTGGTCGCTGTTCATCGCTACCTCGACTTTTCCAGTAAAGTCGAGACTGGCATCGTGATCGGAGGTTGTCAACTACTTTTCGAGGAAAGTCGAAAGAGCCGGCCTGCCCGGGCACCTGGCGGCTACAGCAGGATCGGATCACATGGAACCAGTACGTACACAAATCTCGCACCTGCGAACGACATGTGTCCACAATATGCTGCACCTGCGAAGGCTTTGTGCCTACAAATGCGGCGCTTGCGAAGGTCGATGTGTCCACAACTCCGGCGCCGTCGGCGGCGATGTGCCCACATTCGTGGGCAATGACCGGATTGTTTCGAATGTGCCCTACGCCCAGCGCGCCGCCGCCGCGTCGTCGGTGTCGCGCGCGTCCACCCAGGTCTCGGCCCCGTCAACCAGCGTCTCCTTCTTCCAGAACGGCGCCTTGGTCTTGAGCCAGTCGATCAGGAACGCGGTCGCCTCGAGCGCGGCCTCGCGGTGGCCGGCGGCGGCGAGGACCAGCACGATCGGCTCGCCGGGAAGCAGGCGCCCGACGCGGTGGATCAGCGTGCAGCCGAGCAGGTGCCAGCGGGCCGTGGCCTCGGCGGCGATCCGGGCCAGCGCTAGCTCGGTCATGGCCGGATAGTGCTCCAGGGTCAGCGCGGCGATCGGGTGGGCCCGGGTCGCGCGGACGGTGCCGACGAAGCAGCCGATGCCGCCGATGTCGGGACGGCCCTCGGTCAGCCGGGCGATCTCGGCGCCGGTGTCGAATGCCGCCTCCTGGACGCGAATGGTGCTCATCCGCCGGTCACCGGGGGGAAGAAGGCGATTTCGTCGCCCGGGCCTACGGCGGCATCGGGGCCGGCGAAGTCCTGGTTGACGGCGCAGCGGACGGTCTGGCGATTCTCGAAGGCCGCGGCGTGGGCGGCGTCGCGGGCGGCGAGGTGCTCGATGAGGGCGCCTGCCGTGCGGATGTCGGCCGGCAGGCTGATCCGCTCCTCGCCGACGCCGACGCGCTCGCGCAGCCAGGCGAAGTAGAGGACCGTGACGTGGGGATCGGACAAGCACGCGGACATGGCAGCAGATATAGGGTGCCTACTTCCCCGAGGGGATCGTCTGGACCTGTCCGTTCCCCAAGATCACCGTGCTGGTGCCATTGCCGTTCGGCACGACGATCCCGGTCTGGCCGTTGGGCAGGGTTATGGACTTGAACGCGGCGGTGCCGCCGCTGGTGACGCCCGGACCTTCGGGAGTCACCACCACGCCGCCGGGAGACACCCCGACGCCGGGCAGCGCCGGAACATTGGGCACCACCGGATGCAGCGGCGCCGGCACGCCGAGGCCGCCGCGCGATGCGGGCGTCACCGGGGCCTCCGGCTGGCCGGGCAGGGTCTGCAGCGGCGCCAACTGGCCCTCGCTTTCCTGGCGCTGCAAATCGGCCAGCGTCGGCGTCGGCGGCAGCGGGCCGGGCCAGAGATTGCCCTTGTCGGGCACCAGCGGGGCGACCGCGATCGGCTGGCCAAGCGCGCGGCGCATGTTCTCGGTGTTGCCGCTGGGGGCGTAGGGGTCGGTTCCGGCGGAGAAGGGCATCCCGTCGAAGGCGCAGCCGGACACCGTCAGCGTGCAGAAACCAAGCAGGGCGAGACGCCACATCAATTGGGCCTTCAGAGGAGGGGTGGGCGGCGAGTGGCGGGCACTTTGCCCAGTAAGGACGAATCGCTCAAGCAAACATCGTCCGCCGATCGCGGATCAGCTCCCGAACCCAATCGGCCACCGCCTCCGGGTCATCGAGCGGGAGTCGCGGAACGGGGCAGCCCGGAAGCGGCACATCGGACGCGACCGCGAGAATGGCCGGATCGGCGGGCCAAAGCGCGGGCTTGCCGAGGGAAGGTCGATGGATCTCGAGCTTCGGGTACGGGTGGGACTTGAAGCCCTCCACCAGCACGAGGTCCACCCGGTCGAGCCGGCCGAGCAGCCCGGGCAGCGCCGGCTCGGGGCCCTCCACCTCGTGCAGCACGGCCCAGCGAGCGGAGGACGCCACCAGCACCTCGTGCGCCCCGGCGGCGCGGTGGCGGAAGCTGTCCTTGCCGGGATGGTCCATGTCGAAGCCCGAGTGGGCGTGCTTGACGGTCGAGACGCGCAGGCCGTGCGCGCGCAGGAGCGGCAACAGCGCGACCAGGAGGGTCGTCTTGCCGCTGCCCGACCATCCCACGAGGCCGAGAACGCTGATTGGCGCGCGTCCTGTTGCAAGCGGAGGCGGTGCTTTATCGGGGAAGGACATCTCCGCCTCCCCTGGCGGGGGGCGGGTGGGGAGACGGGCTCGCGTGGCGCAGGCCGGCGGTCAGGTAGTCCCAGCCGGTGACGAGGGTGAGCGCGGCGGCGACCCACAGCATCGCCGCCCCGATCGCGTTCACCGGCAGGAACCCGAGATGCAGCAGCCCCGCCGTGCTGTCGCCGGCGAGCAAGGTGCCGAGCGCGCCCATCTGCATCCCGGTCTTCCATTTCGCGAGCCGGGTGACCGGCAAGCCGACGCTGATCGCGGCGAGATATTCGCGCAGGCCGCTGACCAGGATCTCGCGGAGCAGGATCAGGATGGCGGGATACAGCGTGCCGAACGGAAACCGGCCTTCGCCCGCGAGCATCATCAGCGCCGCGCCGACCAGCAGCTTGTCGGCGATCGGATCGAGCATCCGCCCGAAGCTCGATTGCTGGCGCCGGGCGCGGGCGATCCGGCCGTCGAGGTAGTCGGTGATCGCGGCGGCGGCGAATACCGCGCAGGCGGCGAGGTCAGCCCCCGGTAGGCGCAGCGCGACCAGCACCACGAGCACCGGGATGGCGGCGATTCGCGACAAGGTGAGGAGATTGGGCAGGTCCGTCAGCATCCAGAGCAGCATATCAGGCCGAAACGCAGGGCAGGCAATGCGCAACATCGGAGTTACAATGCCCGCCCACATGCGCCTCATGTCCCATCCACGCCGGCTTTCCGCTCTGGCCGCCGCGCTCGCGCTCTGCGTGGGCGGATGCAGCGTCGGGGCTGACTACAAGCGCCCCGCACTCGACATCCCGGCCCAGTTCCGTGCCACCCCGGCTTCGGCGCACGCCGCGTGGCCCACCCAGGACTGGTGGCGCGGCTTTCGCTCGGCCGAACTCGACCAGCTGATCGCCGCGGCGGAGACGGGGAATTTCGATATCGCCGCCGCCATCGCCCGCGTTCGCCAGGCCGACGCGGCGGTGCGCGTCGCCGGCGCCAGCCTGCTGCCGGCGCTGAACGCGACCGCGGGAGCCAGCATGACGCAGGAGGGGGTGAGCAGCCGCAACCTCGGCGCCGGGGTGCAGCGGGGCGGTTCCGGCGCGGTAACCCTGCACGGGTACAGCGTGGGCCTCGACGTGGCCTACCAGACCGATTTCTGGGGCCACATCCGCTCCCAGCGCAACGCC
>JBDTFI010000364.1:0-9274 GCA_039938035.1 Acetobacteraceae bacterium
TGGCGCCACTTGCTGCAACTGACCTCGGAGTGGGAGGGCTCGCTGTTCGGCAAGTCCGACGCGATCGACCGCAACCGGCGCGTCGCCTCCGAGGGCCGCGGCCTGAAAGGCGCGCGGGCGCTGGGGCCGCCGGGCAGTGTCTGGGAGTACAACGACATCCGGGTGAACCGGCTGTCGCTTGCGTTGCTGCGGCTGTTTCGTCGCCCGTTGCCCGACGTGTTCGCGGAGCGGATCATGGCGCCGATCGGCGCTTCCCGCGACTGGACGTGGCACGGCTACGGGAATTCGTCGGTCGAGATCGACGGGCGACGGATGGTTTCGGTGCCCGGCGGCACCCATTGGGGCGGTGGCATGGAGATCCATGCCGAGGATCAGGCGCGCATCGGGATGCTGATGCTGAACCGGGGCGTCTGGGACGGGCGGCGGCTGTTGCCGGAGGCGTGGATCGCGGAGTCCCTGACTCCGTGCGCGCTGAACCCGATTTACGGGCTCCTGTGGTGGCTCAACACCGGGCGCATCCGCGTGCCCGGCGCGTCGGAGCGCAGCTTCTTTGCCTCGGGCGCGGGCGGCAACCAGACCTGGGTGGACCCGGACAAGGGGATCGTCGCGGTGGTGCGCTGGATGGACCCCGCCGCGATGTCCGGCTTCGCCGAGCTTGTGACGGCGGCGTTGGCGGAGGAAGCAGCATCATGACAGCGATTTTCGAGACCCTTCGCATCGAGCTACCGCGCCCGCACGTCGTGCAAGTGACGCTGAACCGGCCGGATTCGGCGAACGCGATGAACACCCAGATGGGGCTCGATCTGCTCGCCGCGTTCGACGGGTTCAATGCGGCACCGGGTCGGCAACGCTGCATCGTGCTGACCGGCGCCGGCAATCGGGCGTTCTGTGCCGGCGGGGACCTGAAGGAGCGCCACGGCATGACCGACGTGCAGTGGCAGGACCAACATCTGATCTTCGAGCGCGGGATACGCGCCATCATCGACTGCCCGGTACCGGTGATCGCGGCGGTCAACGGAGCGGCCTATGCGGGCGGGCTGGAGATCGCCTTGTGCTGCGACTTTGTCTACGCGAGCACAAACGCCCGCTTCGCGCTGACCGAGGTGACGCTGGGCATCATGCCGGGCGCCGGTGGGACACAGAACCTGCCCCGCGCGGTCGGCGCGCGGCGGGCGAAGGAGATCATGCTGACCGGCAAGCCGTTCTCCGTCGAGCAGGCCGCCGCCTGGGGGATGGTCAACCGGGTCTGCGCGCCGGACGCGCTTCTCGCCGACGCACTGGAAACCGCCGCCGTCATCGCCGCCAACGCGCCGATCTCCACCCGGCAGATCAAGCAGTCGGTGAACCACGGCCTGAACATGGATTTGCGCAGCGCCATGATGTTCGAGATCGAGGCGTATAATCGAATGGTCCCGACAGAGGACCGCCGCGAGGGTATCCGGGCGTTCAATGAGAAACGGAAGCCCGATTTCCAGGGGAGGTGAGCGTGACTGATCTTACCGCGGCTCTCGTGAGCAAGGCTTGCGCCATTCGCTATGATGCGCTGCCCGACGACGTTCGGACGCTCGCCCGTCAATGCGTGCTCGACACGCTCGGCTGCGCGCTTGCCGGGGCGAACGAAGAACTGGCTCGAATTCTCCTCGCCGACCTCGAAGCCGACGGCGGGAAGCCGGCCGCGACAATCATCGGCCATAAGGCGCGGCTGCCCGCACCGGCGGCGGCGATGGTGAACGGGGCGGCGGGACACGCGCTCGACTTCGACGACGTGAACATGGCGATGCCGGGCCATCCGTCGGTCGCGATCCTGCCCGGACTGCTGGCGCTGGCGGAGACGCGCAGGGCGAGCGGGGCCGCCGTCATCGCCGCTTTCGTCGCCGGCTACGAGCTGGCCTGCCGGATCGGGCGGTTGATCGCGCCCGGGCACTACGACGAGCTTGGATTTCACGCGACGGCGACCGTCGGGTGCATCGGCGCGGCGGGAGCGTGCGCGCATCTGCTGGGGCTGGACGAGCGGCAATTCGCCACCGCGCTCGGCATCGCCGCGACACAAGCGGCCGGCTTGAAGTCGATGTTCGGGACGATGTGCAAGCCGCTGCACGCCGGATCGGCGTCGGCCAACGGGCTGCGCGCCGCCCGCCTCGCGGCACGCGGGTTTACCAGCCGGGTCGACGCGCTCGAATGCGCGCAAGGATTCGCGCACACTCACAGCTCCGACTTCCACCCCGAGCTGGCACTGGCGGAGCCGACTAACACCTATTACATCCGCTACAATCTGTTCAAGTACCACGCCGCCTGCTATCTGACGCACGCGCCGATCGAAGCCGCGCGCGGACTGCGCGAGCAGCACCACCTGACGCCGCAGCGGATCGAACGCATCCACCTGACGCTGAACGAGGCGTGCGATCGGGTATGCAACATCCTCGCCCCAAGCACCGGCCTGGAGGCGAAGTTCAGTCTGCGCCAGACCGTCGCGATGGCGCTTGCCGGGGTCGAGACCGGCGCACTCGCCAGCTACAGCGAGGCGACGGCCGGCGATCCGCGTCTGATCGCCCTGCGCGACCGGGTGGAGATCGACTTCGTGCCACGCGGGGCTCACACGCGGGCCGATCTGCAACTGACGCTGACGGACGGCACGGTGTTGAGTGCGCGCCACGATTCCGGCATTCCGGCGGATGATGTCGCGGCGCAAGGCAGGCGGATCGCGGCGAAGTTCGCCGCGCTGGCGGAGCCGGTGATCGGCACGCGGGCAGGCGACCTCGCTTGGGTGGTGGAGCGGCTCGACACGCTCGACGACGTAAGCGTCCTGATGGTCCTCTGCGCGACCTGACAGCAACGGAGAACTCCTATGGACTTCACTGGCAAGGTCGCGCTCATCACCGGGGGCGGCGGCGGGATCGGACGGGCGGCTTCGATCGCCTTCGCCCGCGCCGGAGCGCGAGTGATGGTGGTCGATCGCGACGCCAACGCCGCGCAGGACAGCGCGGCGGCGGCCAATGCGTGCGGAACCGAAGCACGCAGCGTCACAGCCGACGTGGCCCGTGCGGCCGACGTGCGCGGCTACGTGCAGGCAACGCTTGGCGCCTGGGGGCGAATCGACTGCTTCTTCAACAATGCCGGGATCGAGGGCGTGGTCGTGCCGATCACGGAATACGACGAGGAGGCGTTCGATGCGGTGATCGCGGTCAATCTGAAGGGTGTGTTCCTTGGGTTGCGCCACGTCCTGCCGGTGATGGTGGGCCAGGGCAGCGGCACGGTGGTCAACACCGCCTCGACCGCCGGGCTGTTCGGCGCCCCTGGGATGCCGGCCTACGCCGCCGCCAAGCATGGCGTACTCGGACTGACAAAGACCGCCGCCGCCGATGTCGGGCGCGCCGGCGTGCGGGTGAACGCGATCTGCCCGGGGCCGGTGGAGACGCGGATGATGCGCTCGCTCGAATCCATGCGGAATCCAACCGACCCCGATGCGGTTCATACGGCGCTCAGCGCCCAGATGCCGACCGGGCGCTACACGGTGCCCGATGAGATCGCCAACGCCGTGCTGTTCCTGTGCTCGGACCTGTCGGGCAATCTGACGGGCACGCATCTGGTGGTCGATGGCGGGCGGTCGGCCTCCGGCGGGATGACCGGGCCGGCGCGGAGCAACCGCTGATCAGCGCGTCATCCGCAGGACAACGCCGGCGGCCGCCAGCATCAGGAGCATGCCGATCACGTCGGACGGCCCGACCACTTCGCCGAACAAGGCGGCGCCCAGGACGACCGCGACGATCGGAGAGATGAAGGCGTAGGTGCCGGCGCGGCTCGCTCCCCAATCGCGCACCAGAAGAAAGTAGATGACGGTCGCGAAGAGCGAGCCGGGAATCAGCAAATAGAGCCAAGCCACGAACGCGGGCCATCCCCAACCGCCGGTGGTGGCATCGAGAGCGCCTGGCTCGAACGCGAGCGAGCCGACCAGAAGGATCGCGCCGCCGATGAAATTGGTCATCGCCGCGACATGCCCCGGCGGCATCGTCCGCATCAGGGGTCGCGCCAGCACCGATCCAAGGGCGTAGCAGAGCGTGCTGAAGATCACCGCCAACGCACCCGCCACTTCTGGAACATGCAAATTGCCTTCCAGCGCCTTCGGGCCGAACAGCACGCAGATGCCGACGACGCCGAGCGCCATCGCGGCCCCTTGCTGCCAGCGGAACTTCTCCTGACCCAGCGCCACCGCGAAGCCGAGGAGACCGATCGGCGTCAGGGCCGAACTGAGCACGGCGGCGAGGCCGGCGGTGACGTAACGCAGGCCATAAAGCTGAACGACCTGGTTCAGAGAGACCAGCAGGACGGAACACAGGATCAGCCGGGCGCGCAGCCGGAACGGCACGTCGAGCGTGTGGCCGCGTAGCGCGCGATAGAGCAACAGCGCGAGGCCGGCGACGGTCCAGCGTGTGCCGGCGAAGAAGCCGGGCGGGACCGTGGCGATCCCGACCTTCATGGCAAGCCAGGTGGTACCCCAGACGAAGCACAGGACGCCGAACATCGCCCGCTCGCGCGCCGAGATGGAGCGCGCCACAACCTCGACCGTCATGGCCGGGCGAAAGCGTTCACGCGGTCAGAAACCCCAGGCTGGCGCCTTCCAGCACAAGGCACGTCAGCGTCCCGCCGAACACGGCGCCGGTGTCGATGCCGATGCGATTGGAGCGAATGACCGGCGCCTTGGTGGGTGTATGGCCGTGGACCACGATGACGCCGAGATCCTGCTCGGTGAACAGGAAGGGCTGGCGGATGCGGAGCAGATCGTCCTGAGTCTGATCCTCCAGCGCGATGCCCGGGCGGATGCCGGCATGGGCGAAGACATAGCCTCCCTCCCGGTGCATCAGCGTCAGCCCGTGCAGGAATGCGACATGGGCGTCCGGGACGGCCGCGCGCCAGGCGGTGCGCGGGCCGTCGGGATCGAGGCCGTAACTCTCCATCGCCGGCTTGCCGCCATGAAACAGCCAGTCGGTGCCGGCGGCGCGCTCGCCCGCCAGCGCCTCGATCATGGTCTGCTCGTGGTTGCCCTTCAGGTTCACCGTCGGGACGCCGGCGATGGGCGGCCCGTGGCGAAGCAACTCGATCACCCCCGCCGTATCAGGGCCACGATCGACGTAATCGCCGATATGCACCAGCAACGGCGCGGGCGCCGGGCGCGCCGCGAGGTCGGCTTGGATCATCGTGTGCAATGCGGTGAGCTGGGCGAGACAGCCGTGGATGTCGCCGATCGCGTAGACACGGCGACCGGGCGGCAATGCCCCCGGGGCGGGAACGAGGTCGAGCATGATACACGGGGTTTAGAGGGCCAGGACGGGGAGCACCACCCGGCTCGCCCTCGCGGCATCGGCGAAAACGGTGTTCACCGCGATCCGTGTGCGGCGCGCGCGTCCCTCCGGCTCGCCGGTGTTCGGGTTGACGTCGAACTTGGGGAAGTTGCTCGACGAGATGTCGAGACGCAGACGATGGCCCGCGAGGAACAGGTTCGCGGTGGGGAACATCGTGATCCGCGCGCGCACCACCTCCCCGGGACGGCGCAGCCGGGGCGATGCCGGGTCTTCGGCGTAGCGAAGACGGAGGATGCCGTCCGTCAGCAGCATGGCATAGCCGCGCGGATAGTCGGGCGAGGGCGGATGGACGTCGATCAGCTTGGCAGTGAAGTCGGTGTCGGGGCCGTCGGTGGCCACGAACAGCTCGGCCTCGACCGGCCCGACGATCTGCAACGGGCGGGTCAGCGGCGCGGTCTGGAACACCAGGATGTCGGGGCGCGAGGCGAGCGGGAGGTAGGGCGGCGCGCAACCGAAGAACTCCGCCGCCTCGGTCTGGTCCCAGGTGCCGGCGCGCGCCACCGGCTCCAGGCTGCTCATCGCGCCGCCGATGGTGGGAACCGGACGGCGCGGATCGAAGTTGTACGACCAAGGCGGCGCATCGGAAGCGGGCAATGACGGATCCAGGGTTCCGTCATTGTGCAAGTGATACGCGACGAACTCCGTGCCCGGTATTGGCCAGTCGGTCGCCGTCAGCCAGCGCCCGCCGTGATCAAGGTGCGCCTCCGCCGTCCGCCGCCCGCTACCGCCGCCCATGACGAAGACCCGTACCGCCGGCTCGTCGAGCGGGGTGCCTTTCACGACATGGTCGAAGAAGCGCAAGCGATAGGCACGCCAGTCGCCCGCCCAGGAGTCGAGCGGGGCGTCCGGCCCGAAATCCACGTCGCCGAAGACGCGCTGGCTGCGGTCGCCGTGCGTCCACGGGCCGAGGATCAGGCGTTGGTTTCCGCGTTGTCTCAGGCCCGTGTAGTTGGCGGTGGTGGTGAGCGGATACGGGTCCCACCACGACGACATGTGGACGCATTCGGCGCGGCTGTAGCGATCGTGCCAGGCCTCCGCGCGCAGGCCGAGCTGGTGCCACGTCCCGTCATCGGCGCCGTGCGCCCATTGGTCGAGCAGATACGCCTCGTAGTCGGGGTGGTGGCGCAGCGGCGAGTGGCCCGGCTTCCACGGCATCCGGGTGAACCATTCCCGGACATCCTCGGCGGCGAGGGCGGCGCGCATCACCGGGTCCGCCTCGGCCTCCGGCGAGACCTGCGCGTTCTTGAGCGCCCAGGTCGCCTGCTTCAGCTCGAACGCGCCGGACTGACGGATGCCGGATTTCCATGCATTGGCGAACCCGCCGCAATCGAGCACCTGTGCGACCAGGCCGGGTGGGTCGAGGCAGCCGAGGGCGGCCTGCGTATGCGCGGCGTAGGAGAGGCCCATCGTGCAAATGCGGCCGTCGCACCAGGACTGGCGGACGAGCCAGGCGCAGGTATCGAACCCATCCTCGCCGTCGGAGAGGTATTTGACGAAGCGGCCCTCCGAGCCATAGCGCCCGCGGGAATCCTGGAAGACGACGGCGTAGCCGTGGGCGGTGAAATAGGCCGCCAGATCGGCGCGGCTGACGGGTGCGGGATCGGACGCGGTGATCTCGCTGCGGCTGGGCAGGTGGCGGCCGTAGGGGGTACGCTCCAGAATCACGGGGAACGGCCCGGCGCCATCGGGACGGTGAATGTCGGTGGCGAGACGGACGCCATCGCGCACCGGAACCATCGACGTAGCCATCGGCATCACAGAACCCTTTCGCCGAGGCTTTAGCCGCCCACGCGCTCGATCTTGCCGCAGGCGATCGGCAACGTGACATGGGCGGGGATCGGCCCGAGCGAGGCGACCGATGCTGGCAGCTTGGTTGTCGCCGGAACGCCGTGGACAATGACGACCCGGCGGTCGAGGTCAAGCTCCTGATCGTCGAACGCCTTGGCGAAGGCGGCCTGCAACGCCTTCAGGGACACCGTCTTGTGGTACTGGTAGGTGCCGTGCGTGGTCGCTGTCGGATAGGCGCCGTGCGCGATGTCCATGCCGGCCGGGTCGCTGTCGAACGGCACCATCGTCGTGCCTGACGTCGGCTCGGTCTCGAGCAGGTCGATGATGCCGTCATGGTTCGTATCGGCGGCCTCGGTCGCGCAGCTTGCCGCCTTGTTGTCCTTGAAGCCGTGGAAATGCTGCCAGTGGATCATGCTCGGCGACACACCCCGCATCTTGATGCTGATCGTCAGCTTGTCGCCGTTAACGCTGAACTCTGCTTCGCCGATCGCCTGATGCCCGGCCACCTTCGTGTTCATCGGAACCAGCTTGGCGGTGTACACTTGATGGCTGCTGCCGCCGGTCGTTTGCGCGGCGGCCGGCATGGCGAGCGCGCACGCCGCCCCCGCGAATGCGAGTGCGCCGAGGAATGGCCTGATCATCACGGACTCCGATCTGTGGCTGAACCGTCGACCCTATGCGGCGCGGACACCGGGTTCAAGCGTGGCCGTCCGGTTGCGGGCTCCTTCCTTCCGGCGCTAGCCTCCCGCCATGTTCGAGACTCATTCCCGCGCCATCCGCAACTCTGTTTGCCCGCACGATTGCCCTTCCACCTGCGCGCTGGAAGTGGAAGTCCTGGACAACCGGCGCATCGGCGCCGTGCGCGGCGCGGCGGACAACGACTACACGGCCGGAATCGTCTGCGCGAAGGTCGCGCGTTACGCCGAGCGCATCCACCATCCCGACCGGCTGACCCGTCCGCTGCTACGCACGGGCCCGAAAGGCTCCGGGCAGTTCCGGGAGATCGGTTTCGAGGAGGCGTTGGACCGTACCGCCGAAGCGATGATCGGCGTCGCGGCGAAGCATGGCACCGAAGCGGTCTGGCCGTTCTATTTCGCCGGCACGATGGGGCTGGTGCAACGCGACGGCATCAACCGGCTGCGTCACGCTATGGGATACTCGCGCCAACTGATGACCATCTGCACGTCGATCGCCGAGTCCGGCTGGCTCGCTGGCGTCGGCGGGTATCGCGCGCCGGATTCCCGCGAGATGGCGAAGTCCGACCTCATCGTGATCTGGGGCGGCAACCCGGTCGCGACACAGGTCAACGTGATGACCCATGTGACGCGGGCGCGAAAGGAGCGCGGGGCGAAGCTGATCGTGGTCGATCCCTATCGCTCGGGCACCGCGGCGGTCGCCGACATGCACATCGCGCCGCGCCCGGCGACCGACGGCGCGCTGGCGTGCGCGCTGATGCACATCGCGTTTCGCGACGGCTGGGCGGATCGGGAATACATGGCAACGCACGCCGACTGCCCGGAGGAACTCGAAGCCCATCTCGCGACGCGCGGACCGGAGTGGGCGTCGGGGATCACCGGCCTGCCGGTCGAGCAGATCGAGGCGTTCGCGAAGCTGTACGGTTCAACGAAGCGCAGCTACATCCGCCTCGGCTACGGCTTCGCCCGCGTGCGCAACGGCGCTGCCAACATGCATGCCGTCACCTGCCTGCCGACCGTCGCCGGCACCTGGCCGTACGAGGGCGGCGGGGCGCTGTGGAGCAATCGCGGATTCTATCATTGGGACAAGACGCTGATCGAGGGCCTCGACGTCCGCGACCTGTCGATCCGGCAGATGGACATGAGCCGCATCGGCAGCGTGCTCACCGGGGATCGGCGCGAACTCGGCGACGGCCCGCAAGTCCACGCGCTGTTCATCCAGAACCAGAACCCGGTCACCGTCTGCCCCGACAGCAACCGGGTGCGTCGCGGCTTCGCCCGCGAGGACCTGTTCGTCTGCACGCACGAGCAGTTCATGACGGAGACCGCGCGGTGGTCCGACATCGTGCTGCCCGCGACCATGTTCATGGAGCACGACGACCTCTATCAGGCCGGCGGACACAGCCACATCCAGATCGGCCCGAAGCTGATCGA
>JBDTFI010000365.1:0-7726 GCA_039938035.1 Acetobacteraceae bacterium
CGGAGCAGCCCGAGCTTGGCCGCCGTGGCCGCCGGCCAGTCGATCAGCGCCAACCGCTCCAGCCGTGCGGATTCCGCCGCGACGCCCGCCTGCACGGCGGCTTCGTTCACCCGATCGGCGCCGAACAGCAGCGTCGGCGCGCCGTGCAGGGGATTGAGGAACAGCCGGCTCGACGGAGAATACGGACCGTACTGATGCGGCTCGGCGGTGAACAGCGCGTGGGTGGGACTGAGCGCCAGCATGTCCGCCCCACGCCGCGCCGCTGCCTCGGCGAGTTGCGCCACCGCCTCGACGTCGCCGATGCCGCCATCGCCCGCGCAACGCAACCCGTAGATTTGCGCCGCCAACCCCCACGGGCGCGCGCCTTCGGTCAGATCGCCGACGCCGCTCGCCCGCGCCGGCGCAACCGCCAGCACGATCTCGCGCTGCCCGATCAGCAGGCGATGATAACCGGGCTCGGAGATGGCCGGGACCTCCACCCCGTCGCGATAGGCGTGCAGACGGACATCACGCTCACCCCCGGTTTCGGCGAGGATGACCGCACTGCGCGGGCTATCGGGGGAGACCGCGATGCGCGTCGGCGTGCCCGCCGTCGCGGTGATCAGCGGCGCCAGCCCGGCAATGCCCGGAACAGGCGTCAGGCGCTCGCGGCTATCGGCGATGTCGCTCTGGGTATCACAAGGATATCCCATCGCCGCCAGGACGACGCGCTGCACGTCGGGCGCGACGCGGTGCGGCTCGTCCGCATAGTCGCGCCATTCGACGGAGATCCCGGCCTGCACCGCGAGCAGGCGGAGCGCGTCGTCATCGCTCATGCCGCTTCGTCCAGGAAGACCACGCACGCGTGCGCCAGCAATTCGCCCGCGACCGCGCGCCCAGCGGCCGCATCCGGAATAGCGAATAGCAACCGTCCATTGGGCGGCGTCAGCGCGACCGCCGCTGGCCCCAGGTTCACCGCCAGGCTCAGCACGCCGCGATCGCCCAGCTGCCAGCGCGCCTCGACCGCCGCGCTGCCCAGCGGCATCGCCTCGAGGGCACGCGCACGCTCGATATCCGGTGCGACCTCGCGCATCCGCACCTCGATCAGTCGCCGATACAATTCCCGGCGCCGCTCGGCCGCGGCCGGATCGGGGCGAGGGATCGACGCCTCAAACGTCGCCGGCGCATTCGGATCGGGAATAGCCGCGCGTTGCTCCGGGTCGGAAAACGCGGCGAAATGGGCGAACTCCTTACGCCGTCCCTCCGCCACCTTCGCACCAAGTTCCGCGTTGTGGTCAGTGAAGAACAAAAAGGGCGTGCGGGAGGCGACTTCCTCGCCCATGAAGATCAGCGGGATCTGCGGGCACAGGATCTGCGCCGCGATCGCCGCCTCCAGCGCGGCCGGATCAGCGAGCGCCGTCAACCGCTCGCCCAAGGCGCGATTGCCCACCTGGTCGTGGTTTTGCAGGAACAGCACGAAGGCGGTCATGGGCAGCCCGGCGCTCGGTGTACCGCGCGGCTTGCCGCGATGGCTCGATACCTGGCCCTGGAAGAAGAACCCCTCCGCCATCACGCGCGCCAGCGCCGCCGCGCCGGCGTCGGCATAGTCCTTGTAGTAGCCGCCGTTCTCACCGGTCAGCAGGACGTGGAAGGCGTGATGTCCGTCATCGTTCCACTGCGCGTCGATGTCGCGCATCACGTGGCTCGCCTCGTTGCGCTCGTTCTCCAGTACGAGATGCACCTGCCGCCCCGGCCCGGCGACACGGCGCACCTCATCAGCCATCTCGTCGAGCCAGCCGGGGTCGGATATCTCATGCACCGCATCCAGCCGCAGCCCGTCGAAGCGATATTCGTTCAGCCAATAGAGCGCGTTCTCGGTAAAGAAATCCCGCACCTCCGTCCGCCGGAAGTCGATCGCGTGACCCCACGGGGTACGGATGTCGTCGCGAAATATCTGCGGCGCGTACAGGCCGAGATAGTTCCCATCCGGGCCGAAATGGTTGTAGACCACATCAAGGAACATCATCATTCCAAGCCCATGCGCGGCGTCGATCAGCGCCTTCAGTTCCTCGGGCGAGCCATAGGCGCTGTCGGGTGCGAACGGGAACACGCCGTCATAGCCCCAGTTGTGCCGGCCCGGAAAATCCGCGATCGGCATCAGCTCCACCGCCGTGACCCCCAGTTCCTTCAGCGCCGGCAACGCGCGCGCGATCCCGCCGAAGCCCCCCAGGCAGCCGACATGCGCCTCGTACACCACGACTTCGTGCCACGGCCGCCCGGCCCAGTTGCCGTGCTCCCAGCCGTAGGCATACGGATCGACCACTTGGCTCGGCCCATGCACGTCCTCCGGTTGAAAGCGGGAGGCGGGATCGGGAACCACCGTGCCGTCGGCAAGCTGATAGCGGTAGAGGGAACCGGCGGCGCAAGGCACCTCGGCGAAGAACCAGCCATCCGGCTCGGGCTGCATCGACACCCGGGGTTCGCCCGCGATCACCAACCAGATCGCGTCCTGGGCCGGCGCCCACAGACGGAATTGCACGCGCCCGGCGGGGATGACGGTCGCGCCGAAGCCCGGATCGTGTGCGAAGCGGGTGATCGTCATGGGATCGCCTCCGCGACCAGCAGCACCAGGGCATGCGCGCGCACCAGAATCTCCTCGGCCGCCGCGATATCACGTTCCGCCGTCGCCGATTCGGCGGTATCGAGCAGCAGGCGCGTCGGCCGGGCTGGCGCCGGCACGGCAAAGGGCCGGTCCTCGCCCGTCGGGTTCAGCATCATTGTCAACATCGGTGTCCGCCCGTCAGCAAGCCGCACGGCGCGGCGCAACACCAACGTCCGCTCCTCGGGATCGTTCCATGCCTCGGGCGCGATCGCCCCGCCCTTTTCGTCGAACCACTCGATATCGAGCACACCGGTCGCCGTCTCGTGACGCCCCATCCGGAACTGGGCCGCCCGCAACGCCGGATGCGAACGGCGCAGGGCGATCACGCGGGAGGTAAAATCGGTGAAGGCACGGTTCGCCTCGGCCTCGCGCCAGTCAAACCACGATAGCGCATTGTCCTGGCAATAGGGATTGTTGTTCCCTGCCTGTCCACGCCCGAACTCATCCCCGCCCAGCAGCATCGGGGTGCCATCGGAGAAGAACAGCGTCGCCAGCATCGCCCGGCGTACCCGCGCGCGCACTTCCCCTATTGCCGGATCGTCCGTCGGACCCTCCAAGCCCCAGTTGCATGACCAGTTGGCATCCGCGCCGTCGTGGTTGTCCTCCTGATTCGCCTCGTTGTGCTTCTGCTCATAGGAAACGAGGTCGGCGAGCGTGAACCCATCATGGCAGGTCACGTGGTTCACCGACGCCCACGGCCGCCGCCCAGCGTGCCCGAAGATGTCGGCCGAGCCGGCGAGCCGCGCCGCGGTCTCCGGCCGCTGGCCCGGATCGCCCCGCCAGAACCGGCGCACCCCGTCGCGGAAGCGGTCGTTCCACTCGGCGAACCCCGGCGGGTGCTGGCCCAGCCGATACCCGCCCGGCCCGACGTCCCATGGTTCGGCGATCAGCTTCAGGGGCGCCAGCACCGGGTCCTGGCGGATCGCGTCGAAGAAACCGGCGCCGGGGTCGAACCCGTGCGCTTCCCGTCCCAAAGCCGCCGCGAGGTCGAAGCGAAACCCATCCACATGGAACGATTGCGCCCAATAGCGCAGCGAGTCCATCACCATCTGCAAGACGCGCGGATGAGTGAGATCGAGGGTGTTGCCCGTACCGGTGTCGTCCAGGCAGCGCCGTCGGTCGTCGGGGTCGAGGCGGTAGTAGCTCGCGTTATCGAGCCCACGAAAGCTCAGCGTCGGGCCGCTCTCGTTGCCCTCGGCGGTGTGGTTGTACACGACGTCCAGGATCACTTCGATCCCCGCCGCGTGCAGCCGGCGCACCGCCCGGCGCATCTCGTTTGCCTCCCTGGTCGCCAGATACGCCGGCTCCGGCGCGAAGAAGCCGAGCGTGCTGTAGCCCCAGTAATTCCGCAGCCCACGCCGCACAAGAAACCGATCCTGCGCGAAGGCGTGAACCGGCAGCAACTCGATAGCGGTGATGCCGAGGCGCAGCAGGTGCTCGATGATTCGCCGATCGGCCAGCGCCGAGAACGTGCCCCGCCGTTCCACGGCGATGTCGTCGCGCGACATGCTCAACCCGCGCACATGCGCCTCGTAAATAACCGTGTCGGCCCGCGACACTAGCGGCGGCCGATCCTCCCCCCAGGAGAAGGCGTCGTCCGTGACGACGGATTTCGCCATGAATGCCGCGCTGTCGCGCCGGTCATATGATAAATCCTCGCGTCCCGACCTCTGGTTGAACCCGTACAGCGCGTCAGACCAGTGAATGCTTCCGCGTAGCGCACGCGCGTACGGATCGAGCAGCAGCTTGCGAGGATTGAACCGATGGCCCTCCTCGGGCGCGTAGGGTCCGTAGGCGCGAAACCCGTAGACCGTGCCCGGTCCCGCGTCCGGCAGGTAGCCGTGCCAGACCTGATCGGTGTACTCCGGCAAAACGAAATGCGCGATCTCGCGGCGTCCACTCGCGTCGAACACGCACAGGTCGATGCGCTCCGCATGGGCCGAGAAAACCGCGAAATTCACGCCCAGCCCATCCCACGTGGCGCCAAGTGGATACTCGCGGCCCGCGAGCAGGCTGTCCGGAAACGCCGCCACCCTCACCCGGCGCGCAAGAACACGGTCGCCAGCGGCGGCAAACGGAGCGACAACGACTGCTCCTCGCCATGCGACGGGACCGCCTCCGCCTGCACGCCACCGGCGTTGCCGATATCGGCACCGCCGTAATACGCGGAGTCCGAGTTCAGTACCTCCCGCCAGAACCCACTCTGCGGCACGCCGATCCGATACGCCTCGCGCGGGATCGGGGTCATGTTGCACACGGCCAGCACCGGCGCGACGTCGCCGGCGCCGAAGCGCAGATAAGCAAAGACGGAGTTCTCCCGGTCGTCGCCGATGACCCAGCGGAATCCCGCCGGATGCGCGTCGTACTCATGGAGCGCGCGTTCATGCGCATAGAGCCGATTGAGGTCTCGCACGAATCGATGCACCCCGCGATGGGCCGGCTCGTCCAACAACCACCAATCCAGCTGCCGATCATGGCTCCATTCCCGCGTTTGCGCGAACTCACAGCCCATGAACAGCAGCTTCTTGCCCGGCTGCGACCACATGAACCCGAGATAGGCGCGTACGTTGGCCAGACGCTGCCACGCATCGCCGGGCATCTTGGCGACCAACGCGCCTTTCCCATGCACCACCTCGTCATGCGACACCGGCAGGATGAAGCGTTCGGAGAAGGCGTAGATCAGCCCGAACGTCATTTCGTCATGGTGCCAGCGCCGATTGATCGGGTTCTCCTCCATGTAGTGGAGCGTGTCGTGCATCCATCCCATGTTCCACTTGTAGTTGAAGCCGAGCCCTCCCTCGGCGACCGCGCGCGTCACGCCCGGCCAGGCGGTCGATTCCTCGGCAATGGTGATCGCCCCGGGGCAGCGCTCGGACACCACGGCGTTGAGGTGGCGCAGAAATCCGATCGCCTCCAGGTTCTCCCGCCCACCATGAATGTTCGGAACCCACTCGCCTGCCTTGCGGCTATAGTCGCGGTACAGCATCGAGGCGACCGCATCGACGCGCAGCCCGTCGACATGGAAATGCTCCACCCAATGGATCGCGCTGGCGATCAGGAAACCGGCCACCTCGCGCCGGCCGAGATTGTAGATGTAGGTGTTCCAGTCCTGGTGGTAGCCCTCGCGCGGATCGAGGTGCTCGTACAACGCGGTGCCGTCGAAGCGTGCCAGCCCATGCGCGTCTGTCGGGAAATGCGCCGGCACCCAGTCGATGATGACACCGATCTCGGCGCGGTGGCATGCCTCCACGAAGCGCGCGAACCCTTCGGGCGGCCCAAACCGCGCCGACGGCGCGAACAGCGAGAGCGGCTGATATCCCCATGACCCGGTGAACGGATGTTCGGTGAGCGGCAGCATCTCGACATGGGTGAAGCCCATATCCTTCACGTACGGCACCAATCGCTCGGTCAGGTCACCCCAGGTCGGGAACCGCGTCGGGTCGTCCGGCGCCGGGCGCAGCCACGAGCCCGGATGCACCTCGTAGATCGCGATCGGCCTATCGGCGCGCTGCCGCTCGGCACGGGTCGCCATCCAGGTCTCGTCGCTCCACGCGAACGGAATGCAATCGGCGACGACCGACGCGGTCGCCGGCGGCGCCTCGGTCTGGCGCGCGAGCGGGTCCGCTTTCAGCGGTTGGCGCGCACCGTCCGGTCCGACGATGGCGAATTTGTAGCGCATGCCGGGACCGATGCGGGGGACGAACAACTCCCACACCCCGGCGCCGTGGCGCGCGCGCATCGGATGGCGCCGCTCATCCCAGGTGTTGAAGTCGCCGACCACCGACACCGCGCGCGCGTTCGGCGCCCACACCGCGAAGCGTACGCCAGGGACACCCTCGGCCGCCATCGCCTGCGCCCCGAGTGCGAACGCCAACTCGAAATGCCGGCCTTCGTTGAACAGATGCAGGTCGAGGGAGCCGAGCAGCACACCGAACGCATACGGATCCTCGGTCTCTTGCACCGCGCCCGGCCAGTGGATGCGCAGCTTATAGGGAGCCGGCTCCGCCCGCCCGGCGAACAGCCCCGCGACCTCGCCTTGCGTCAGTTCGCCCAGCCGACGCCCGTCCTCGCGCGCAAGCACCTCCACCCGGGTCGCGCCCGGCAAGAACGCCCGCACCATCCCGTCATGCGGACCCAGCACCGCGAACGGATCATCGACTTGCCGATGCGCGAGCGCGTCCGCGACCGCCGGATCGAGTGCCGGGACCGCCGGGAAGCCGCCATCTGTCACTCGGCTGCCTTCCGGTTCGGCGCGAGCGCGGCATCGGCGATACGCGCCAGGCCGTGCAGCGGCACGTCGATCCACGTCGGCCGGTTGGCCGCCTCATAGGCGATCTCGTACGCCGCCTTCTCGATCAGAAACAATCGCAACAAAGCCGCGTTCTCCCGCGCCGGGGCCGCCGCGCGGTAACCCGCCAGGAACGCCGAGTCCGCACGCCCCTGGAACGCCACCAGGAACGCCTCGCGCCGATCGTCGGCCAGATGCGGATGCGCCTCCCGGCTCTTGCGCCGGACCACGGCACATGCGTAGTCGAAGGAGCGGATAACGCCCGCGAGATCGCGCATCGGGCTCGTCTTCGCCCGCCGCTGGGCCAATGGCCGCGCCGGCTCACCCTCGAAATCGATGATGAACACGTCGCCCGACGACACCAGCATCTGACCGAGATGCAGATCGCCATGAACCCGGGTCAGCACCGTCCCCGCGCCCTTTGCCGCAAGCGCGTGCGCCGCATTCACCAGTCGCGTGCGTGCGGCACGCAGCGCATCCGCTTCGGCCACCGCGTCCGCCTCCAGCCCGGCGCGGGCACCCTCCAAAGCGCGCAACGCGGCGTCGATCAACGTCTCCAGCTCCGCTCCCCACCGATCGATCACCGCCTTGTCGGCCCGCTCCGGCGCGAAAGCGGCGGCATCGCTTGGTTTCGCGAGCACAGCGTGCATCTCGCCCAGCCGCTGGCCAATCACGCCGGCGAGCGTCTCGCCGTCGGCGAAGACGTCGCCCTCCGATGAGAGCTCCGACAGCACGCGCATCATCCAATCGAGCATCCACGTCCAGGCGTCACCCTGGTTGCGGACGAATGCCTGCGC
>JBDTFI010000366.1:0-2799 GCA_039938035.1 Acetobacteraceae bacterium
CCCTACCCGGCGCCGCCGCGGTGACCACCGCTATGGATAAGTAGCCCGCCTGCGCCAGACTCTTGGCGGTCGCTCCAGCGGGCTACTTACCCACAGCTCCTACACCACGTCCGGGGACACGACCTCAGAGAGCGTCTAGTTCACATGATTCGCAATGTAGCGAAACAGCCAGAAATAAGAGGCTCGGTAGGGGCCAACTGTATGTCGTCTATTCTGTTGCATTCTAGCGGAGAACCTCGATGTAAGTACCATCCCGAGGATGAGAGTCCCGTGGTGTACGTTCCGCTCCTCGTAGGCGGGACGACCTATCTATCTATACAGCTGAGGAAGCTCGATTGAATGGACTTTGCGTGCCTCGAAAAGGCTCTCAGGATGATGTTCGCAGCAGCCGCTTACGCAGCCGGCCTGCTGGCTTGGGCTTGACGTCCGGCGATCGCACGCTATTGTCATTGACAGGGTAATGCACAGATAGGCCGATGCCAGCAACCGCGCGGGTCGTAGTCCTCATGTCGCCGGCGGAGAAAGCCGCGCTGGAGGCCAAGGCGGCGCGGGCGGGGCAAATCTCGACTGGGGAGTTGGTTCGCCGCGCGGTGGATGCGTACGACGAGGATGCTCAGCGCGAGGCCGAGGAGCTGCGGGCACTGCTTGACGTCTGGGCGCTTACGCATGAAGTGACCATGCGCGAACTGGACTGCGTCGAGCGAAACCTGGACGATACAATCGCCGAGCTTCGACGCGAGGGGACGTCCCACTGAGCCCTTACGGCGAGGCCCTCGCCGCGATCCGCTCGATCATCCTGGTCGATGAGCGCGTGCGATCCGTCGCGGGCAAGGTGGACGACCTCGCCCTCGAGGTGCGTGATATAAAGGAACGCCTGATACGGCTAGAGACCATCATCGAGGTCATCCGCCCGGATGGCGCCACGTTGCGCCTCGCCCCGCGCCCGGATAGCGAGTGAGCGTTCGCAAGCTGCGCCCCGCTCCCGCATCCTCCCCGCCTGACGCGCGTCAACTGCATGAGGCGGCGCTTGCCTATCTCGCCCGCTTCGCGGCCACGCAGGCGGGGTTGCGGCGGGTGCTGGAGCGCCGGATCGCGCGATGGGCTCGGGCGGCCGAGGCGGAACATAGGACCGAAATCGCCGCCGAGGGCGCGCGCGCCGCGCGGGCGGCGATCGAGCCGATCGTCGCGCGTCTCGCCGCCGCCGGCGCGGTCGATGACGCCGCGTTCGCCGCCGCGCGCGCACGGCGGCTGACCCGCGCCGGCAAGTCGCGGGTCGCGACCGCGGCGCACCTCGCGGCCAAGGGTGTCGATGCAGCGACCGCCGCGGCCGCGCTCGGCTCCGATCCCGAGGCCGAGTTCGCCGCCGCCCTCAAGCTGGCGGCGCGCCGGCGGATCGGCCCGTTCCGAACCGGCGAAATGCCCGACGCGGCCGGAAGGCTGCGCGAACTTGCCGTGCTGGCCCGCGCCGGCTTCCCGCGCGAGGTCGCCGAGCGCGCGCTCCGCCTCGATCGCGCCGAGGCCGAGGCGCGGGTGATCGAGCTACGCGGGTAGCGGGCGTGCAACCCGCGATCGCGCGAGCCCGCTCCCCTCGTCGAACTCGGGCTGCCGCCGCCTAACCCGCGGGGTCCAGCACAACCACGGGAATTTCGCGCTCCGTCTTGCGCTGGTAGTCGGCGTAAGGCGGCCAGAACTCCAGCGACTTTTCCCATAGCCGCGCGCGCTCCTCGCCCGTGGCCGTCCGCGCCCGCGCCTTCTTCTTCACTGTGCCGACCTGAACCTCGACGTCGGGATTGGCGAGGATGTTGCGGTACCAGCCGGGGTGCTGAGGAGCGCCACCCTTCGAGGCGACCACGATATAGCTGTCACCGGTCTTCCCATAGAACAGCGGGAAGACGAACTTCTCGCCTGACTTCCGCCCGGTCGTCGTCAACAGCAGCGACGGCACCGTCATCTCCGGCCGGCCGGGCTGGCTCATTTTGTACATGTGTCCATCGGTGCCGCCGCTCGAACGGTAGCGGTTCGCATGGTCCTGCATCCATCCCGGAAGGTTGGGAGCGAGCTTGGCTTCGGTCATCCTTGAATCTCCTTTTGAGGCCGGAAAACCATATCACCGATTGGATGGGGCCGATCGTCATAGCCGGGCGTCCGACCCATCGAACTGCATCACGACACCCCCAACCCGACCGGCGCCCGCGCCGCCATCCGCCGGTGCAGCACGTACATCGGCAACGCCAGCACCGAGACGAACGCCGCGGCGTACATCGCCCCCTCCGGGCCGCCCCACGCATCGGCCGCCCGTCCGCACAGCGCCGGCACCACCGCCCCTCCGACATAATACGTCGTGTAGAACAGCCCCATGCCGGCGGCGCGGTTCTCCGGGCGTGCCGACAGCGTGCCGACGGCGACGATCACACCCGGCTGGATGGACCCCGGAATGCCGATGATCGCGCCCCAGGCCACCGGCCAGTCGAGCACGCCCATGCCGGCGACGCCGATCGTCATGATCACGGTGCCGGCGGCGAACACCGGCCACGCGCCCCAGCGGGCGGCCAGGGCGCCCCCGCTCAGTGTGCCGATCACGTTGCCCCAGGTGGCGAACGCCATGACCACGCCGGTCAGCACCAGCCCCTCGCCGCGCACCGCCATCAGCGACGGCGCGTACGAGAGGAACCCGGTATAGCCCGACGTGTAGGCGGTCCAGATCAGCCCGGCGACGATCAGCAGCAGGCACTCGGCCCGCCCGGGCATCCGGAAGGCGCCCCGCATGACCGCCTCCGGCTCGTCCGGCGCCGGGCGGAA
>JBDTFI010000367.1:0-6658 GCA_039938035.1 Acetobacteraceae bacterium
CCGCGACGGCGAGAAGCTCCGCGACGTGCTGGCCGACACCACGTTCACCGACCTGCCGATCCCAGCGACGAAGGTCGCCTTCGATGGCACCGGCCTCAACAAATACGCCGAGATGATCCTTACCGAAGCGGCACAGCACTGGATTGTGCCGCGAGGCGACCAGGGCGGCCATGTACAGCGCCGTGCGCACGTTGCTCCTGCCGCCGCCGATGAAGCTCTTGCCGCGCCATCGCCCTGATTGCCGGGTCCAGGGCGCCAGACCGCACAGCGCCGCGATCCGCCGACGCTCGAGCGTGCCAACTCACGCAACTCGGCCAGCAGGGTGCGCGAGGCCACCTTGGCCAGCTCCGCCCAAGCGGCTGTCCGGGCTGGATGGAACAACGGGCGGGTACCCTGGCTCCCCTGCGGGCTCGATCACGGCTTCCTACGGGCTCGATCACCCTCGGGGGTATCGGGATCCCCGCCCGCTACCGCGCCGACGTTCATAGCCGATCCGATGCATCCTGAGTTACAAGGGGTTCAACGGAGCCGGCCGGATGCGTGACATGCGGATCAAGATATGTGGCATTCGCGACGTTGTCGCGCTTGATGCGGCGGCCGAGGCGGGTGCGGACTGGGTGGGGTTCGTCTTCTTCCCACCCTCGCCGCGCTGGGTCACCCCTATGCAGGCACGCGAGCTTGCGCGCCGCATCCCATCCGGCATCGGACCGGTCGGATTGTTCGTCGAGCCCACCGATGCGGACATCGAGGCGGTGCTGCGGGAGGTTCGCCTGGACGCGCTTCAGGTCTATGCCGCCACGCCGCGGATCGCCGAACTGCACGCACGCTTCGGGTTGCCGATCTGGCACGCTTTGGGTGTCGGCGCGGCGTCCGACCTCCCGACCGAGCCGGGCGGGGCCGATCGGCTGGTGCTGGAGGCGAGGCCGCCGGAGGGCGCCAATCGTCCCGGCGGCAACGCCGCACCCTTCGACTGGTCGCTGTTGCGCGGCTGGACCGCGCCAGCACCCTGGATACTGGCGGGCGGGCTCGCGGTCGCGACGGTCGGACAGGCAATCCGCCAGACGGGGGCGCGGGCGGTCGACGTGTCCTCGGGCGTGGAATCAGCCCCCGGCGTGAAGGACCCGGCGCTGATCCGCGCGTTCATCGCCGCGGCGCGCGCGTAACGCTACGCCGCCCCTTTCTTCCGCCGCGCCTCCGCCAACTCTCTGCGCAAGGTCGCGACTTCGGCCCGCAGATCGGCGATCTCCGAGGTGGATGCAGGCTCCGTCGCGGCGGCATCGATCTCCTGCTCCTGACCGGGAGGGCGATAGAACGGCGTGAACAGGTTCATCGCGCGCTCCATGATCGCCATGTTCTGCCGCCCGACCTCCTCCATTGTCGCGTTGCCGAACGGAAACAGCGTGCCCATCGTCTTCTGCATCGCCGCCCGCATCTGCTGCTGCTGCTCCGCCAACGCCGCCATCGACTGCTCCAGGTAGCGCGGCACGAGCGACTGCATCTGATCGCCGTAGAAGCCGATCAGTTGGCGCAGGAACGCCGTCGGCAACAGGCTACGGCCCTTGCCCTCCTCCTCCACGATGATCTGGGTCAGCACGCCGCGGGTGATGTCCTCGCCGCTTTTCGCGTCATAAACGACGAAGTCGCGGCCGAGCCGGATCATTTCGGCCAGGGTGTCGAGCGTGATGTAGCTGGAGGTTTCCGTATTGTAGAGTCGCCGGTTGGCGTATTTCTTCACCACCACCGGCGGCGGGGCGGCTTGCTTGCTGTCCGGCGAGATCGGTTCGGCCATCTGTGCCTCGGCTGCCTGATAGGCCGAGGATATGCGTTTTTCCGCGACGCAGCAAAAGTCTCCTTAGAACTGTTTCAGAAGCCGGTCGATATAGTCCAGTTCCTCGCGTGGGCGGGCGCGATCGGCGCCGCGCCGGCGCAATTCCTGCTCGATCACCTCGGACCTCTGTGGGCCGGCACGGTCGGGAACCGTCACGTCGCTCTCGTCCACCTCCTGCCCGCCGGGGCCGATCTGCCGGCCCAACGGATCCCGCCCACGACCGCCCTGCCCCATCGCGTCGCCGTTCTCGCCGCCATCGCCCAGCTGGCCGTCATCGCCCGGCTGCCCGCCGTCGTCAGACAGCGTGACATCGCCCTGGCCGTCCCCTTGGCCTTCCCCCTGACCCTGGCCGGCCTGCTCCCCGCGCCCGGCGCCGAACTTGTTCGCCATCTGCTTGGCGGCGTCGCGGCCGCCCTTCTGCAACGCCTCGATCGCCTTCAACTCGGCCGACTGCGCCACCTCATCGCGACCCGCCGCCAGCGCCTGTCCGGCGCCTTCCATGGCGTGATCCGCCTCGCCCAGACTGCCCGGCACCTTCCCGGTCAGGTCGCCAAGCTGCTGCATCACCTCGCCCAGCGCACGGCGAAGCGCCTGCTGGACGTTGCGATCATTGGCGCGCGCCGGCTTGGCTCCCGCCGGGTCGGCGCCGGTCCGCGCGGCCTCGCGTGCCCGCTCCTGCGCATGATCCAGCAGCGAGCCTTGGCGGGTGAGCAGATCCTGGATCGCGCTTTCCTGCTCGCGCCCCTTGCGCCGCTCGGCGGCGCGGGCGCGGTCGGCGTCGGTCATCGGCTTCGCGTCGCGCAGCGCGTCAAGGGCGCGCTCCAGCTGGGCCAGCTCCTGTGCCGCCTGCTCGGTCTCGCCCCGCCGCGCCGCGTCCATCGCGCGCTGCGCCATGCGGGCGAGATCGCGCGCCGACAGCCGGCGCGCCTCGGGGTCCGTCTGCCCGGGTTGCTGCCCGTGCATCTGTTGGGCGAGGGCCTGCATGTGCTTGCTGATCGCATCGCGCAGCGCCCGCAATTTGGCCTCCAGGTCCGCGCGATTCGCCTCGCTGGGGTCGACCCGCAACCGGCTTAGCGCCTGTTCCGCCGCCTCACGGGCCTGCTGCAAGGCGCGTTCCGTCTGTGCCGCCGGGCCTTCCTCGAGCTGAAGCGCCAGCCGCCACATCCGCTCCTGCGCCTGCGCGACCGCGGTGGGGTCGTGATCAAATTCCAGGAGGTAGTAGATCGCCGACAGGTTCAGGAAGGTGCCCGGATCGTTGCCGATCGACCCCGGCGCGACCAGGAGCGCGTCGAGCCCGGCAAGCGCGTCGTCACGGTCGCCAGGGTTCACGCTCAGACCCTTGCGAATCGCGACCAGGGCTTGCGCCTCCTTGTTGCGAAAGCTCCGCTCCGGCAGGATCAGGGGCGCATCCGCGCTCCGACCGGACTGCCCGGCGCCGTCGCGCGCGACGAGATGGGCGATCACGGGGAGCCCGGCCCAGGGATGGGCTGATAAATCCGGCTCCGCCAGGCCGTGCGCGTCCTTCGCCGCCCCGGGCAGCGGGACCGGGACGACGAGCGCCGGCGCGTCCGGGCGCGCCGCCAGGCGCAACTCCGCCGTCAGTGCCGTCACGCCATAATCGTCGCTGGCCCGCCACGGCAGCCTCGTGTGCAAGCGAGCCCGTGCCGGGCCAGGGGGCGCGGTCCAGGCGGCAATGGGGGGCTGATCCGCCATCACCGTGAGATCCCAGCCCGCGAGGGTCGAACCGTCCCGGCGCACCACCAGCCGTCCGCTTTCCGACAACTCCGCGTCGGCCTGGAAGCTGCCGGCGTCCAGCGGGTGAAAATTCGTCTGCCGGTCCCCCAGCGCGAGGCTCGGCACGCCGGATCCACCGGTCACGCTGACCGTCAGGTGCGAGCCGGCCGGCACGCTGAGGGTGCCCGTCTCGGGCTTGAGAAAGATGGGCGCCACGCCGGTGTAGGCGGGCGGGGTGATCCAGGCCTGCAACTCCGTCGCCGGCACGGGCGTGCCGCGCGGCAGTGGCGGTCGCAGCGCCGCGCCGAGCCGCGCCGGCGCGTCCGCCCCCGCCACTCCAGCACAGGCAACCAGGGCGACGACCAGCCCGCCACGCAGCGCCCGCCGGTCAAGCCGTGCCAGGCCCGGGTGTGGCGCGCCGACGCGCAGGCGGGTGATCTGGCGCGCGGCGCGGGCCGCGTGCGCCCGCCACACGGCGAGCGCCGTCGCATCGCCGACGGCCGGGCGGTCCGCCAGCACCGACAGCGGCCGGTGCGCGAGGCCCGACGCAAGCTCTAGCCGCCGATCCACCGCCTCGCGCCCCGGCGCGCGCAGGCCGATCAGGCCGCGGATGAGCAGCGCCACCACGCCCAGCAGGGCCGCGCCGAGCAGCGCCGCCTGCCCCAGCGGCGGCAGGATGCGGGTGATATCGAGCAAGGCGAGGCAAACGAACAGGCCGGCGACCCCGATTGGGGGCCACAGCACGGGCCACAGGCGTTCAAAGGACAGGGCGGCCCAGGCGAGGGCGCGGCGGAAGGCGAGACGGCGGTTGAAATCGCCCGGCGTCACGGAAACCAATCCGGGATACGCTCGTCGCGCCACAGCGCCTTGAGCGGCTGGCGCTCGCGAATCACCGCCCAGCGCCCGCCATCGATCATCGCGGCGCCGGCGAGCGGGCGGGCGTTGTAAGTCGAACTCATCACAGCACCATACGCGCCCGCGTCGAGGATCGCCACGCGCGCGCCGGGTGCGAGGCGCGGGAGCGCCCGGTGTCGCGCGAACGTGTCACCGCTCTCGCAGATCGGACCCACCACGTCGGCGGGCTCCCCCTCGCGCGCCGCGTCGGCGGCGCCGAGCGGGACGATCCCGTGCCAGGAATCATACATCGCCGGGCGAACCAGATCGTTCATCGCCGCGTCCAGCACCACGAACCGCCGCCCGCCGGCGTGCTTGACCAGCACGACCGCGCTCAGCAGCACGCCGGCGGGACCGACCAGCCAGCGCCCCGGTTCCAGGATCAGGCGCACGTCGAGACCGCGGAAGGCCCCCGCGATCGCGCCGGCCAGGGCGGCGGGACCGGGCAGCGGTTCATTCCGGTAGCCGATGCCGAGCCCGCCGCCACAATCGAGCGTGTCCACCTCGTACCCGGCGGCACGCAGACCACGAACCAGCTCCGCCATCCGGGCGTAGGCGCCGCGATAGGGCGCCATCGTCGCGATCTGGCTGCCGATATGCACCGCGAGGCCGACCGGGCGCACCCCGGGGAGGGCGGCGGCATGGGCGTAAAGCGAAGCGGCGTCGGCCACTGGGATGCCGAACTTATCGCCGGCGCGCCCGGTGCTGATCTTGGTGTGGGTGCCGGCGTCAATGTCGGGGTTGACGCGAAGGGCGACGCGCGCGGTGCGATCGAGGGCGACGGCGATGGCGGAAACCCGGGCCAGTTCCTCGGCGCTCTCGACGTTGATCTGCGCGATGTCCTGCGTGAGAGCCAGGCGCAGTTCGCCCGCAGTCTTGCCGACGCCTGAGAAGACGATGCGCGCGGGCGCGACGCCGGCTGCACGGACACGCAGCAATTCGCCCTCGCTGACGACGTCGGCACCGGCGCCGGCATGGGCGAACACCCGGAGAATGGCGAGGTGGTCGTTGGCTTTCACAGCATAGTGGATGTCGGCGGAGACGTTCGCCTGGTCGAGCGCGGCGACGAGTGCGCCGAGCCGGGCCCGCATCGTGTCGGCGGAATAGACCCAGGTGGGGGTACCGAGCGCGTCGGCGATGGCGTTCAGCGGAACGCCGGAGAGCAACAGGCCGTCCGAGGCATGCATGGCCAGAGGCGGGCGGGCGGCGATCAGCTCCGCGCCGGTCGGATCGGAGTCGGCGGGAATGGCGACTGCGTGCGAGGACATGATCGAGGATACGCCGGAGCAGGGATGCGCGTCAGCCCTTGGGAGTACGGATCGCCTGGGCGAGGGTCAACCCGACATTGACTTGGGCGATTTTCCTTTGTATTTCCGATGCTTCGGAACACGTCGGGGCGTGGCGCAGCTTGGTAGCGCGCGTGCTTTGGGTGCATGAGGCCGCCGGTTCGAATCCGGCCGCCCCGACCAGACGGAGGAAAGCCCGGACGGAGAGAGTGTCAATGCGCGCCCGCATCTATCAGCCGCCGAAATCCGCGATGCAGTCCGGCCGCGCGGGTACCGATGAATGGGTGCTGGAATTCGAACCGAACGTCGCCCGCCGACCCGACCCGCTCATGGGCTGGATCGGCAGCACCGACACCCTCTCGCAAGTACGGCTGCAGTTCGAGACACGCGAGGAGGCGACCGGTTTCGCCGAGGCGCGCGCCATTCCCTACGTCGTTGAATTGCCACAGATCCGGCATGTGAAGCCGAAGGCCTATGCCGAGAACTTCGCGTACGCGCGGCGGGAGATGTGGACGCATTGACCCTGCCCAGTGCGATCGCCTCCCGGGGCGCCCTTAGCTCAGCTGGATAGAGCAACAGACTTCTAATCTGTGGGTCGCTGGTTCGAATCCAGCAGGGCGCGCCATTTCGAGGCATCGGGGGTCCACCGGGGGTCCAAACGGGCGCATAGGTGGCAAAATTCGCGAGCGCTACTCGTCCGAAGAACGCTCCGGCCGGGGGAACGAGATCGCCCTGCCACGCCGCCCGACTGCCCCGACCGCCCGGCTGGCACCGATCGTGGGGTCGCGCCAGTCGCCCTCGAGCGGGCGGGTCAGGAAGCTCTGCACCCGCTCGTCGATGTCCGCACACAGACGGGAGACTTGGCTCTTGCTGATGCCTCCATCCCCATGGCGCGCACCAGGTCGTCTACCGAGCG
>JBDTFI010000368.1:0-3269 GCA_039938035.1 Acetobacteraceae bacterium
GGCAAGCGCGGTGGTGCGCGCGGCAAACCGCCCGGCGATGTAGCCGTCGCTCGCGCCGAGCCCATGCACGATCTCGATCGCCTCCCGTCGGGCCGCGAGCCCGGCGCGGGTGGCGACGGCGATGACGGCGGCGGCGATCGCGGTCAGCACCACCAGCGCGGCGCCGGCGCAGGCTTGCAGACTGCGGGCCAGCGCGGCGAGGCGGCCGACCCAGACGCCGTGGCTCTCGACCAGCGTTCCGGGCGCGATCGCGTCGAGTTGGCGGGCGAGCGCGCCGGTGTCCATAGCGGAATCGGCGAGGTGGATGGCGATGACGCCGGGCAACGGCAGCGCCGGGGTGTCGGCGTCGTTGCCCAGCCACGGGGCGAGCAGGGCGGCGAGTTCCTTCGGCGACAGCGCGCGCGCCTCGGCGATGCCGGGGCTGGCCTGGATCAGGGCGAGGGCGCGGTCGAGCCTTGTATCCTCGTCGGGGCGCGGCACCTGCACGGTCAGGGCGGCGGCGGCGCCCGACTGCCAGTGCCGGGCGAGGGCCGCGGCGCCGACCCAGCCGGCAAGGCCGAGGGCGGCGAGGAAGGCCATCGCGGCGACCAGGAAGGGCAGCATCCGCCCGGCGAGCGCCCGGCGCAGACCCAGCTCGTCGAAGCCGGCGGGGCGTAGCGAGACGCGACGGGTCATCAGGGACTCAGGCGTCCTGAATCGAGGTGGAGCGCCGGGGCCGGGTGGCGGGCGACCAGGCGGTCGTTATGGGTGGCGACGACGACCGTCGTGCCGAGGCGGTTCATCTCGGCGAACAGTTGCATCAGCCGCTGGGCCTGCACGTCGTCGAGGTTGCCCGTCGGTTCGTCGGCGAGCAACAGCGCGGGCCGGCCGATCACCGCGCGGGCGATCGCGACGCGCTGCTGCTCGCCGCCCGACAACTCCGCCGGGCGGGCGTCGACGCGCCTGGAGAGGCCGGTCCAGCGCAGCATCTCGCCCACGTCGGCGCGGATCTGGCCTTCCGGGCGGCCGCCGAGGCGCAGCGGCAAGGCGACGTTGTCGTAGGCGGAGAGGTGGGCGAGGAGGCGGAAATCCTGGAACACGACGCCGATGCGCCGGCGCAGGCCGACGAGCGCGCGCCGCGGCGCGCGCTCGATATCGGTGTCGAGGAGCGAGAGCCGGCCCCGGGTCGGCCGGGCGGCAAGATACATGAGCCGCAGCAGGCTGGTCTTGCCGGCGCCGGACGGGCCGAGGAGCCAGCGGAAGGCGCCACGTGGCACGTCGAACGAGAGGTCGTGCAGCACCTCCGGTCCCGGGCGCCCGCCGGCGGCCGCGTAGCTCAGCCCCACGGACTCGAATCGCACCATCGCGTCGCCTTGTGCCACTCAAGGCGGGCGGGCGGGAAGGGGGAGGCCGCGATTCACGTTGGACTCACGTTGCGTCGGTTACCGGCGGTATCGTTGTCGCAAACCGCAGCGAGGGAGGTACCAATGCCTATGGAACGCGTGGCCGTTGGGAATTTCGAGAACTGGGGCAAGCTCGTGAAGACCTGGGCGACCGGGGACGATTACGTGCGGGATGGCTACACCTACGCCGTGCCGACCACGCTCCACGAGTTCAAGATGCAGGTGGCGCGGGCTAAGACCGGTTTGAACGTGCCCAGTCGAATCACCTCGCTCAGCATGATTCCGGGGGACCACTCGACCTTGGTGATCCGGCTGCCTCCTGGGGAGATGATCAAGGACACCGAAGTCCGGCTACAGGCTCTGGGACAGGCGAAAGGAGGGTCGGTGTATCCGCTTCCCGACTTTTACGGCGACGGCTGGGTCGGCCTCAGCATGGATGAACTGATGGTCTTCCACGCCGAGCGGATCGGCGAGTACACCATCAACAACTGCGCGTAGCCGCGTGCCTACCACGCACCATAGGCTATTCCGGCGACCGGCAGGCCAGCGCCCCTGAGGCCGTCGCGCAGGTGCTCCCAGCCGGCGCGGTGACTGATCGGGTAAAGGTGCAGCAGCCATCGCGTGACAACCTCCGGTGTCGGGTCGCCGGTCCCGTACCAGGAGGCCCGGATATTGGTCAGGAAGCGGTCGGCATCCGCGTGTGCCTCGCCGGCGCGGCCGAGTCGAAAAAGCGCGGCGGCCCGCCAAGCCGGCAGCGTCTTGATCACGTCCATGGCCAAATCCGCCGCCTGCAACGCGCCTTCGTAGTCGCCGCGCAGGTACTGGATGGTGACGTGATAGCCCCAGTAGGTGCGGCTCGGCCCGAACCTGCGGTCGAGCGCCTGGCGGGAAAGCGCGTCCGCCCGCTCGAGCCCGCCGTGGAACGCATAGAACAGGGCTGCCGCGATCAGGGTCCAGGGATCGTGCGGGTTGAGTTCGCGCGCGGTGTCCATATGCACCGCGGCGGAGCCGTACTGGCCGCTCATGGCATGGGACCAACCGAGGCAGAGATGCGCGCGGGTGTCGGTCGGGTCGAGTTGCACCGCCTTGCGGGCCAGATCTAGGGCCTGTTGTTCGCGTGCGCGCGTGCGCATCACCCCGGGGTGAACGATGTGGTTGATGTTGTGGATCTGCACGAGGCTGCAATAGGCGGCGGCGAAAGTCGGCGCCGCCGTGATGATCCCTGGCAACTGGCTCTCCGCCCGCTGCCAGTTCTCGGGACTGAAGCTGAGAATCAGGTCCTGACAGCGCAGCCAGCGATCGTAGACGCCGAGCGACACGTCGGGCTCGTTGGACAATCGGGCGATGCGCTCGGCGGACAGATGCACCTTCAGCGCGGTGGCGATCCGCGCCACGATCCGTCTCTGGAGGTCGAACCAGGTGTCGAGCCGCAGCTCGAAGCTATCGCTCCAGACGTAGATGTCGCTGTCGATCTCCCTCAGGGTCAGCACGAGGTTGACGGCGTCGCTGCCCTGTTCGGCGAGCAGGCTGACCTCGTAGCGGGCACCGATTTCGGGGCCTTCCGCCGTGGCCTGGAATGGCTGGTCGGTCACGTACCATTCCCGGAAGCGCACCAGGCAGCCGATGAGATGGCGGCGGAAGCCCTGGATCAGGTACGGGGTGTCGGGATCGAGCCCGCGTACATCGATGACGCCGACGGATAGCGCGATCTTCGTCGCGGCCCTGGCGCTGGGCGCCGCCGGCGGAGCGGGCGCCTCCGGCGCATCGAACACGCCGGTCTTGATGTCGGCGACCAGATGCTGCGTCGGCGCCGACGGTTCCATCCCGTATTCGTCGTCGAGCAGGTCCCAAAGCTCCTTGTACGCGCGCAACGCGCCCGTGACGTCG
>JBDTFI010000369.1:0-5705 GCA_039938035.1 Acetobacteraceae bacterium
GGGTTGCCGATCATCCGCACCTCGGTCGATCACGGCACCGCGTTCGACATCGCCGGCACTGGCCGGGCGAACGAGGACAGCCTGATCGAGGCGATCGACTACGCGCTGCGCCTCGCGACCCCGCTCAGTCGCGGCGGCGCGGGCGGCGAAGCTGGCTCAGCAGGAACCCGGTGACCGGGGCGATCAGCGCCGCGTAGGAGACGCTGCGCTGCGCGCTCTCGATGGCTCGGCGGCGGACCTCCAGCGCCTCCAGCGAGATGCGGTCCTCGCTGCCGCGCATCATCGCGAGCCCCAGCATCAGCAGCGCGACGAGCAAATTGCCGCCGGCGACGATCAGCGCCGCCTCCTCGGGCTGGAAGTGGCGTGCGACGAACTTCCAGAAGGCCAGTTCGAGGAAAACGAGCGTAAAGATCAGGAACGGCAGCGCGATGATCGCGAAGACGATCTGCATCCCCACGCGGCTCAGCCGCCGGCGCAGGCGCAAGGCCTCCGCCTGGGCGGCTATCTGCGCCAGGTGAACCGGGCGCATGATCGGGCGCAGGCTCAGCGGAGCACCCGTCCGGCGAGGAAGCCGACCACGGCCGCGATCAGCACGGCGGGAAGCGGCTGGTCCTTCACGTACCCGGACACGGTTTCCGCCTGCCCGCGCATGGCACACAAGGTGTTTCCGGCGCGGCTCGCCGCGTCCGCCAGCGCGGGTGTGACGCGTTCATTCATCAGGGCTTCGACCTGGGCGCGAAGACGGGCGACCTGGTCGGTGGCGTCGTCGGCGTTCGACGAGAGAGAGTCCGCCATGGCAGGGCTTCCTTGCGCTTCGGTTTCGAGAACGCAGAGTTAGGCGCCCGGCGCGGCCATTTCGAGGCAGGGGTAATCACGCCATCGTGGGAACCGGTGCGCCTGTCACTCCTTGCAGTCGCAGCCGGGAGTCGGCCCCCGCGCCTGGCGCACGAGATGATGGTCGATCCACTCCGCCACCAGCCGCCGCGCCTCGTTCACCGAGGCCTCGGGGTGGTGGATGCGATAGAGCGCGGTACAGGCCCCGAAGGCGCCGAGATCGTCGGTGCCGTGTTGGCGCAGTTCGCGGTACGCGGTCACGACCGCGCGTTCGCAGCGACGGGCGATCAGGCTGACGGCATCGTTGCCCATCCGGGGCGCTCTCCTGTTGCGAGCGGTTCGCAAGAACCCACACCATACCGCGGGGCGAGGCGAGGCGGCAAGGCGGATGCCCAGTCTCTCACCGGGGTTCAGACCAATTGCCGCAAGTGCTGACTCCTTGCACCCCTCAGACGGGCGCGTCGATCAAAATCGGCTCGAAGCCCCCGCCGTGTCGGCGGATCTGGCAGCCGCGCCGGCCCCGGAAATGGGCCGGCACAACCACCCGGCCGTTCTCGGTCGCTTCCTCCAGGATCGCCCTTCGCGTCGTGGCGGCGCGCTGGCGATCGACACAGACGGAAGTCGAGATATGCGGCTGGAACACTTGCGCCGGGCTGTGAATCGCATCGCCGCAGAAGATCGCCCGGGAATCGCCGCGGTCGATGTGCAGGCCCATCTGACCCGGCGTGTGTCCCGGAAGCCGCGTGAGCACCACTCCCGGCGCGAGTTCGGTCGCATCGTCCACCAGATCGACCAAGCCGGCCTCGACGATCGGAATCACGCTGTCCTCGAGCGAGGCGAGGTGCAACGGCTGGATAGTACCCCCAGCGCGCTGCGCCATCCAGTCGGCCAATTCGAGGCGCCCGAACAGATGGCGGGCATTCGGGAACGTCGGGACCCAGCGCCCATCGGTCCGCTGGGTGTTCCAGCCGACGTGATCGACGTGCAGATGGGTACAGAACACGGTATCGACCTGCTCGGGTTTGACTCCCGCCGCGTCCAGACGCCGCAGGAAGCCGGTCGCTCGTCGCTGGTGAAACTCCGGCAGGTCGGGGCGCGCCTTTGCCTCCCCGACACAGGTATCGACGAGGATCGTCCGGCCGTTCAGTCGTATCACGAACGACTGGATCGCGACCTTGAGCATGCTTGCCGCAAGGTCGAGGAACTCGGGTTCGAGCACGTCGCGATGCACCAGGAGCCCAGCAACGTCGAGTCCGGGTAGAAACCCGAGCAAGGGCAATCGGAAGTCATCGATATCAACGATGACGTCGACGACGGCATCACCGATGGCGAAGCGCATGATGCGGGTCCTCCTTGCCGGATCAACCGCCGGAGGAATCGACGATCACCAGCTTGTCGCCCGCCAGAGGCGTCGGGGCGCGGTTGGCGGGAAGAATCGCGCGGTAGGCGACGTCGTAGGTCGCGGTGCGCTCGTAATCGGCGTCCAGCAGGCCGTGCCGGTCCAGAAAATGGTTCATGTCCGCCGGGATGCGGACGCAGCCCTCCGAAGCCGGACGGCCGATGCGCTGTGCCAGGTAGGTCGGGTCGGTGGCGTGCATCAGCAACCGCATGTCACCCGTCTCGCCGGTATGCAGCCAGCCCTTGCTCGCCGATTGCCAGCCGAAATCCCACACCCGCATCCCCTTCACGCCAAGCCCGCGGATGTGGTTCTCGTTGTACGTGCCGAGCGCGCGGTAATCGAGGATCGAGCTGTCGTGGGTGAATACGCCGGTGGGCGTGATGTAGTAGCCGTGCCGGTTCGGCTGGCCGGTGGAGACGTGCGTGCCGCCGAGCACCTCCCACGGCGCATCCGGCTGGGCCAGCACCAGCGCCAGTTGCTGCACATGAGGATCGCGGTCCACCACCACGAGGATCTGGGCACGGTCGATCACCACGTGGTGGGATGCCAGCATGGCCTGGGCGAGGCCGATGAAGCGATGCTCCTCGGATGGGGTCTGGCGCAGGAGGCCGTGTACCTCGCGTGCGAGTGCCGCCCGCAGGCGCACTGCCTCCGCGGCCGCCGCATCGGGTGGGAGGGCCGGCGGGAGCGGGGCGAACGGCACCGAGACGGCGTCGACCGTGGAGGTCACCGCGACCGTCGACGGGCTGGGCGATCGCGTGGCCTGGCTCTGGGGGGCGGGCGCCGGGTCGGCGGCGCATCCGGCGTAACCGAGACCGAGGGCGAGCAAGGCAACCGGGACAGCGCGCATCCCCGGAGCCTACCGCAGAAAGAACACCACGGTCATCGCTATGTTCACCATCGTGATCCCGATCCGCGTGTAGTTCGGGTTCAGCCGCCGCCCCAGTCGCGCGCCGCCATAGCCGCCGGCTATCCCGCCGACCAGCATCACCAGCGCCGGCGTCCACCACACCGTGCCCGCGACGACGAAGCAGACGACGGCGATCGTATTGGTCGCGCCGACCAGCAGTGTCTTGGCGGCGTTCATCGAGAGGATGTCGCGGACCCCGAACAGGCTCCACACCGCCATCATCATCAGCCCGACGGCGCCACCGAAATAGCCGCCGTAGATCGCCAGCAGGAATTGCGCGACCAGCAACGTCGCCGGGCCGAGCCGGACCACCCGGCGCAGCGCCGCGCCCGCCTGCCGTCCGAACGCGAACGCGAGTGTGCCGAGCAGCAGCAGCCACGGGACCACCGCGTCGAATGTCCGGACCGGCGTGAACAGCAGCAGGAGCGCGCCGACCAGCCCGCCCGCGAGGCTGACCGGCAGGAGCGCCCTGACCGACAACCCCTCGGAGGTATTGAACTCGCGCCGATACGCCCAGGCGCTGGCGAAGCTGCCAGGAAACAGCGCGACGGTGCTGGTGACGTTGGCGTTGATGGACGGCACGCCGACGAACACCAGTGCCGGGAAGGTGACGAACGAGCCGCCTCCGGCGATCGCGTTCATCGCGCCGGCGATGAAGCCAGCACCGGCGAGCAGCGGATAGGGGCTCAGGGCGCGCCGACCGCTTGGGCCAAGGCGGTCCCGACGTCGGCGGTGTTCGCTTGCCCACCCATGTCGCGGGTACGCGGGCCGCCCTCGCGCAGCAGCCGCTCGATCGCGGCGACGATCGCCTGGCCGGCTTCCTTCTCGCCCAGATGCTCCAGCATCAGCCCGGCCGACCAGATCTGGCCGATCGGATTGCAGATGTGGCGGCCCGCGATGTCCGGCGCCGAGCCATGCACCGGCTCGAACATCGACGGGTGCGCGCGTTCGGGATTGATGTTGGCCGACGGCGCGATGCCGATGGAGCCGGCGACCGCCGGGCCGAGGTCGCTGAGGATGTCGCCGAACAGGTTCGAGCCGACGACGACATCGAACCAGTCCGGGTGCTGGACGAAATGCGCGCACAATATGTCGATGTGGAACTGGTCGGTGCGGATGTCGGGGTACGAGCGTCCCATCAACGCGAAGCGCTCGTCCCAGTACGGCATGGTGAAGGTGATGCCGTTCGATTTGGTGGCCGAGGTGAGGTGCTTCTTCGGGCGTGAGCGCGCCAACTCGAACGCATAGCGCAGCACGCGGTCGGTGCCGAAGCGGGTCAGCACGGATTCCTGAGTGACGAACTCCCGCTCGGTTCCCTCGAACATGCGCCCGCCCACCGAGGAGTATTCGCCCTCGGTATTCTCGCGCACGACGTAGAAATCGATGTCGGATTCGGTGCGGTCGGCGAGCGGCGTGCGCACGCCCGGCATCAGGCGACAGGGGCGAAGGTTCACATATTGGTCGAAGCCGCGACGGATGGGGATCAGCAGGCCCCAGAGCGAGACGTGGTCCGGCACGTCGGGCCAGCCGACCGCGCCGAGCAGGATCGAATCGGCTTCCGCCAGCCTGGCCATCCCGTCGGCGGGCATCATCGCGCCGGTCTTCTTGTAGGTCTCGCACGACCAGTCGTAGTGGCGCAGATCAAGCTCGAAGCCGAAACGACGCGCGGCGGCGTCGAGCACCTTGAGCGATTCGGGTACGGTTTCCTTGCCGATCCCATCGCCCGGGATCACCGCGACCCGATACCGCTGCGCCATGTCCGACACTCCCGATTCTCAAGGGGGCGCACGATCGGAGCCGGGGCGGGCCTCGTCAACCGGGGCGCGATCGGTTTGCGTGTTCAGCACGATCCAGAGCGTCATGTCCCAGGCATTGTGAATGCCGAGCAGCAGCAGTGCGACGAGCGTGGCGGCCAGCATATCGAGGCCGAGGCCCGGTCGCATCGGCAGGATGACGCCGGTCGCGATCAGCGCGAGATAGGTCGCGATCGGAATGATCGCATAGCAGAACCGGTCCTCGAGGTCTTTCCGCAGATTGATGCCACGCCGGCGCAGGTTGATCACGGCGCGGCAGGCACAGGCGATGCCGACGATGCCGATGCAGACAATCGGAACCCCCAGCGATCCGCTGGCCAGGGATGGCGCCATGCTTGCGAGGCAGCTAACCAGGATGACGCTGAAATGCACCACCGTCGGGGTCAGGAACGCACGCAGGGGAACTTCTCGGTCGGGGTTGAAGACGCTGGCGCCGATGGAGGCGGCGACGAACATGAGGCCGATCAGCGTGGCGGATGCCGTCGCGATCAGGATATAGAAATCGTGCCAGTCGCGGAGTTGGTTGACCATGACGGCGCCCCATAACCAAGGACAGGACGATGAGCAAAGCCCCGAAATCCGCGCTCAGCCAGTGGGACCGCGACGCGGCGCTGGCGACCGCGCGCATCCTGCTCGAGATCAAGGCGGTGAACTTCCGCCCCGAGGAGCCCTATACGTTCACCTCCGGCTGGAAGTCCCCAGTCTATATCGACTGTAGGCGGATCATCTATTTCCCCCGCGCACGCGC
>JBDTFI010000370.1:0-2966 GCA_039938035.1 Acetobacteraceae bacterium
AGCGTGTCGGCCAGGAAATCGATCTCCTCATGCGTGGTGTAGATGCCGAAACTCGCCCGCGCCGTGCTCTCGAGCCCGAGGCGCCGCATCAGCGGCTCGGCGCAATGATGCCCCGCGCGGACCGCGATGCCGTTGCGATCGAGCAGGGTCGCGATGTCATGCGCATGCGCATGGTCGAGGGTGAACGACAGCACACCGCCCCGATCCTGCGCGGCTCCGACGATCCGCAGCCCGTCGATCGGCGACAGCCGGGTCAGCGCGTGGTCAGTCAACGCCTGCTCGTGCGCCGCGATCGCCTCGTAGCCGATGGATTGCACGTAGTCGATCGCCGCCTTCAGCCCGATGCCCTCCAGGATCGCCGGCGTCCCGGCCTCGAATTTATGCGGCACCTTCGCCCAGGTGGATCGTTCGTAGGTGACCGAGGAGATCATATCGCCGCCGCCCATGAACGGCGGCATCGCGTCCAGCAGCGCCCGCTTGCCGTACAGCACGCCGATGCCTGTCGGTCCATACAGCTTGTGTCCCGTCCAGGCATAGAAGTCGCAATCGAGCGCCCGCACGTCGACCCGTCGATGCACGATGGCCTGCGAACCATCGAACAGTACTTTGGCGCCATGCGCGTGCGCCATCCGCACGATGCGCTCGGCCGGTGTGTAGGTGCCGAGCACGTTCGACATATGGGTGATCGCCACCAGTCCGACCTTGCCGTCTTCCAGCAGCGCCTCGAACGCCGTCATGTCGAGTTCGCCGGCATCGGTGATCGGCGCTACCCGCAACTCGATGCCCTTGTCGTCGCGCAGCATCTGCCACGGCACGATGTTGGAATGGTGCTCCATGCCCGAGATCAGCACCGCCTGGCCCGGCCGCAGGATACCGCGGCCATAGCTGTGGGCGACGAGATTGATCGCGCCGGTGCTATTGCCGGTGAAGACGATTTCCGCACGATCGGCGTTCATCAGCCCGGCGACCGCATTGCGCGCCGCCTCGTAGGCGTCGGTCGTGCGCTCGCTCATCCAGTGCAGGCCGCGATGGACGTTGGCGTACTGGGTCTCCATCGCGTTGCGCATCGCCTCGATCACCACGCGCGGCTTCTGCGCAGACGCCGCGCTGTCGAGGTAGACCAGCGGCTTGCCGCGTACCGTCTGGCGCAGGATCGGGAAGTCCTCGCGGACACGGGCGATGTCCAGGGCCGCGTGCGGGGTTAGAGCGTCCATCATGGCGCTTGCCCCGGAAGAGGTACCGTCATGCCCGGCGAAGGCCGGGTATCCACGTCTTCACTCACGGCGAAGAAAGACGTGGATGGTCGGAACAAGTGCGGCAATGACAATGAAAATGTCATGCCACCTGCCTCTCCCACCACAGCTCCCCCGCCGTCTCCATCGCGGCGCGCGCGCCGGCATGGGTGACCGCCTCCAGCGCCTCGGCGAGGAACGCGCGTACCAACATCGCGCGCGCCTCGGCCTCCGGGATGCCGCGGCTGCGGAGGTAGAACATCTGCTCGGGGTCAAGCTCGCCGACCGTCGCGCCGTGGCTGCACTTCACGTCGTCGGCGAAGATCTCCAGCTCCGGCTTGGTGTCGATCTCGGCGTCCGGCGAGAGCAGCAGCGCCTGGCTCATCTGGTAGCCGTCGGTCTTCTGCGCCGCGCGCGCGACCTCGATGCGCCCCTGGAAGACCCCACGGGAACGCCCCGTCAGGACGCTTTTAACGTTCTGGCGAGAGGCGCAGCGCGGTGCCTCGTGGCGGATGACGGTGGTGATGTCGCCGTGCTGCATGCCCGCGAGGATCTGCGCGCCGCCCGTATGCACGGTCGCATCGGCGCCGGTGAGCCGGGCGTGAAGTTCGGAGCGCGCGAGGCGTGCCCCAAGGCTGAGCACGAAGCTGTCGAACCGCGCACCCGCGCCGATCTCGGCGAAAGTCGTGCTGAAATGGAACGCCGTGGACGATTCGTCCTGGAGCCGAAAGACGGACAACTCCGCGCCTTCAGCCAAATGCACGTCGAAGACGGCGTTGTGCAGGTAGATTCCCTCTCCCTGTATCGTCTCGATTAGCGTCAGCTTCGCACCGTGTCCCAGGCGAATGACGTGGCGGGGATGAAACCCGGTCGCGCGTCCCGGACCCGGGGTCGCCAGACTGGCGAGCTGGACGGTTCCCGCATCGATACCGTTGGCGATATCGAGCACGAGGCCATCCTCGGCCAGCATGGTGTTCAGCGCGACCATCGGCTGGTCCTCGCCGCGCGATGCCGGGAAATCCGGGCGTTCCGAGAACGTCGCGAAGCCCTGTTCAGGCTGATCGGAGAGATCGGGGCGATAGTGCCCGCCGACGAAGACCAGACGCACGGAGGCGAGGCGGGCGACCCCCGCCAGCGTTTGCCCGTCGTCCACCGGTGACATCGGTTCGTGAAAGGCGGCCTCGGTCAGCGGGCGCAAGTTGGTGTATTTCCAGGCCTCGTCGCGCCTCCCCGGGAATCCGATACGCCGGAACGCCTCGGCCGCCGCCGCGCGGGCGCGGAAGTCACCGGGCAGCCGATCCTTCAACCCCTCGTAGCGGGCGAGAAACCCCGCCGCGCCGACTGGATCGACGGCGCTCATGCCGCCGCCTCCGCCAGGGCGGCGTAACCGCTCGCCTCCAGCTCCCGCGCCAGGTCCGGGCCGCCGGAGCGCACGATCCGCCCGCCGGCCAGCACATGCACGCGGTTCGGCACCAGATGCTCCAGCAGCCGCTGGTGATGCGTGATGACGAGGGCGGAAAAATCCGGCCCGCGCAGCGCGTTCACCCCATCGGCGACGATCCGCAACGCGTCGATGTCCAATCCGCTATCGGTCTCATCGAGGATCGCGAGGCGGGGGCGCAGGATCGCCATCTGCAACACCTCGTTGCGCTTCTTCTCGCCGCCCGAGAAGCCGACGTTGACGTTGCGCTTCAGCATGTCGTCCGGCATGTGCAGCCGCTTGGCCTCGGCGCG
>JBDTFI010000371.1:0-2894 GCA_039938035.1 Acetobacteraceae bacterium
GTCGCGCACCCGCAGATACGCCTCGCCCTGCGGCAGGCTCGCGACCAGCGTGGTGGCGTCGAGGGTGCCGATTTCGAGTTCGGTTCCGCTCGCCATCACGATATCGGTATCGGAAATGTCGATCCGCGCTTCCGCCCCCGGCTGGGTCCAGAAGCCTTCGCCGGTCGTCACCGGGTAGTTCACCGCGGCGGGACTCCAGCTATCGGCCCCGGCTGCGTGGAACGAGACGACGCCCTGCGCGCGGGTCAATGCGCCGACGCGCGTGGGCGGGTTGACCTCGTCCGGGGGCGCCGGTTCCTGGGCCTGCTGCGCGTGCGCGGCGGGGGGAAGCAGCGGCACGGACAGGCTGGTGACGGCCGCCGCGGCGGTCAATCGGAAAAAGATGTTGGCGCGTCGCATGGCGGGGCTTTCGTGCTGGAACCGGGGGTTCTCCAACCCAAGCGTGGCGAAATCGCGTCCTGCCCGCCATCAGAACGCCGCGCTTCACCGCGCGGCGTTGCCCTCCGCGCTGTCCACCCGCACAGTCCCGGACAGACCGCGAAGGAGAATGTCATGCTCGTTGAACTGACTGGCCGGGCCGCTCTGATCACCGGGGCGAGCAAGGGGCTCGGGCTGGCGATGGCGACCGAGTTCGCCGCCTCCGGCGCCGATGTCGCCATCCTCGCCCGTCGTCCCGAGGTGCTGGAGGAAGCGAAGGCGCACATCGCGCGCACCGGGCGCGGGCGCGTGCTGGCGATCCCTTGCGACGTCTCCAAGGCCGCCGATTGCCGCGCCGCTTATGACGCCGCCACCGCCGCGTTCGGTAAACTCGACATCGTGGTGAACAACGCCGGCACGGCGCGTGCCATGCCGTTCGATCAGGTGACGGACGAGATCTGGCAGGAGGACCTCGACCTCAAGCTGTTCGCCGCGATCCGCCTAGCCCGCCTCGCCCTGCCCGGCATGAAGGAGCGGCGCTGGGGCCGGATCATCAACGTGCTCAACATCGGCGCCAAGGCGCCGCGCGCGAACGGCGCCCCGACTTCGGTCTCGCGCGCCGCCGGGATGGCGTTGACCAAGGTGCTGGCGAACGAGTGCGCGCCGTACAACGTGCTGGTGAATGCGATGCTGGTCGGCTTGATCGTCTCCGATCAATGGGTGCGCCGGCACGCTGCGCAGGGCGCCAACACGCCGTTCGAGGAATTCACCGGCAAGATGGGCGCCGGGGTGCCGCTCGGGCGGATCGGAAAGGCGGAGGAGTTCGCCGCGATGGCCTGTTTCCTGTGCTCCGATCACGCCGGCTTCACCACCGGGACGGCGATCAACATGGACGGCGGCGCCTCTCCGGTGGTGTAAGGACGCGGGAAACGTTCAACGCGCCCGGCGTTAGGCCAGCGCGGCGATCGCCGCGGCGAAGCGCGCCACCTCCTCTTCGGTGTTGTAGTAATGCACGGACGCGCGCACGAGATCGGGCAACCCGCGCGCCCTTGCATCGAGCAGCGTCGGACTCGGTCCTGACGCATGGCAATTGATGCGTCGCTGACGCAGCGCGGCGACGAGTTCCCGCGCTGGTTTCTCCGCGACCGTGAAGCTGAGGATGCCGCAGCGCCGGCGCCCACGGTCGCGGACGCTGACGCCCGGGATTTCGGCGAGACGTCGGCGCAGCTCGGCGGCCAGCGTCTCGATGCGCCCCTCTATGTCGGCGAGATCCCAGCCGAGCGCGTAGTCGACCGCGGCGCCGAGGCCGAGCTGTGCCGCAACGTTGCGTTCCCAGTTCTCGAAGCGGCGGGCGTCCGGGCGCATCTCGTAGCGGTCGGGATCGAACCAGGTCACCGCCTGCAGATCGAGAAAGGGTGGTTCGAGCTGGTCGAGGACGGCGCGCCGTAGCGGGCGACGCGCCCGATCGCCGCCGCCGGATTGACGAGGTCGCCATTGCTCGGCACATGCGTGATGGCGATCAGCTTGACGCGCCGATCCATCATGCGTTCGAGCGCCTCGACATCAAGCTCGCCGGCTTCATCGCTCGGCACGACGTCGATGACGGCGCCGGTGCGCCGGGCTACCTGCAGGAGGGCGATGTAGTTGCTGGCGTACTCGGCTTCGGCGGTGAGGATGCGATCGCCGGCTGCGAAGCCCACGGAATAGAACGCCATGTCCCAGGCCACCGTGGCGTTCTCGACGAGCGCGATCTCCGCGCGGTCAGCGTTCAACAGGCGCGCGATCGAATCGTAGATCGCTTCGCTCCGATCGTCGGCTGAAGCGGCGGCCTCGTAGCCGCCGGTCTCGGCCTCGAGCCGCAGGTGACGCAGCTGCGCCTGGAGGACCGGCGCCGGCATCAGCGCCGCGCCCACATTGTTGAAATGCGGGGAGGATTCCAAGCGCTTCGACTCCCCCTCCCCTTGCGAGAGGGGGCTGGGGAGAGGGGCGGGACGAGTCAGAGCGTGCGTCCTTCGCGCGGGTACTCGTCAGACGATGTTGAGTTCCAGCAACGGGCGATTTTCCAGGATGCGTTCGACCGACAGCGGCCGCAGATCGAGCGTTCGGTACTCGCCGAACGCGATCAGTTCGCTGATGCCCCGGCCGACCGCCGGGGATTGTTGCAGGCCGTGGCCGCTGAAGCCGGTGGCGAAGATCAGGTTGGGCACGTCCGGCTGCGCGCCGAGGATGCCGTTGTGGTCGAACACGTTGTACTCGTAGTGGCCGGCCCAGGAATTCACGACCTTCAACGCCTCGAAAGCGGGGACGCGCTCGGCTAGGACCGGCCATAGTTCGTCGGGGAAAATGTCGTGATCGACGTCGAGCCCGAAATCCTCGGCGTCGCGTTCCTCGGGCGGGGACACGCCGCAGATGAACATGCCTCCTTCCGGGCGGAACCAGATGCCGCTGGCATCGATCACCAGCGGACAGGAGGGAAT
>JBDTFI010000372.1:0-6934 GCA_039938035.1 Acetobacteraceae bacterium
AGCTGACGGTGCGCATCCGGTGTCCCCAGGAGGCACCGCAGACTTGCGCGCATTCGTCGAGCGTGGGGTCGATCTGCAACACGACGCCGGCCAAGGTACGCAGGCCGAGCGGGATGAACACGGTGAAATAGGCGATTCCCATCAGCCAGAGCGTGCCGTAGAGCGGGATCGGGATGTTGATCCAGGCCCACAGCAGCCCCAGGCCAAACACCAGGCGGGGGACGGCCTGGGGCAGCATCATCACATATTCCACCGCGCCGCGCCCCGGCATCCGCGAGCGGTAGATAATCCAGACCAGGATGCCGATCACCAGCGCGCCGATGGTGGCGACGGACACGCCGAGCGTCAGGCTGTTGGTGAACGCCGACCCGAGCGTGCCCATCGCCAGGGCGTTGTGATAATTGGCGATGGTGAACACGCTTTCGCTCAGCACCACGGTCGCGAATTTCTGAAACGACGTGAGCAGGAGCGCGGCGAGCGGAAGGATGACGGCGACGGCGATGTAACTCCAGCAGATCGCCAGCAGCACCCAGCGAATCCACCCGACGTCGATTTCACGCGGGCGGAACGCCTTGCCGGAGATCGTCGCGTAGTTGCCGCCGCGCAGGATCAGCTTGGAGATCGTCAGCGTTATCAGCATGACACCGAACAGCGACAGGCCGAGAGCGGAGGCGCGACCGTAATCCGGTGGGAACGACAGCGTCGCCTCCCATATCGCGGTCGTCACCACGTAAAAGCGTCCCGGGATGCCGAGCACGAACGCGGCGGCGAAGGCGCCCAGCATCTCGGCGAAGACGAACACGGAGGCCCCGAGCACCGCCGGTGCCATCAGCGGCAAGGTGATGCGAAGCGCGGTGCGCGCCTTGCCGCCGCCGAGCACGCGGGAGCTTTCCTCGAGCGAGGGGTCCATCGACTTCATCGCCGCGGCGATCATCACGAAGGCGACGGTGCCCTCGAACAGCGCCATCACCCAGGCGATGCCGAGCGGCGAATAGACGTCGAACAGATCGCCGCCGCCGCCGAGACGATGCCAGACCTGGTTCAGCAACCCGCTCTTCGGTCCGGCGAGAATGCCCCAGGCGAGCGCGCCGACCAGCGGGGTCATGTAGTAGGGCAGCTCCATCAGCCGCTCGAGCTGGCGCCGGCCTGGAAGCGTCGTCCGCGTCAGGATCCAGGCGAGCAGGAAGCCGGCGAACACCGCCATCACGGTCGCCAGCACGGCGACTTCGGCGGTGTTGCCGAGGATACGCAGTTCCTGGACCGCCTCGGCGTAGTTGCGAAGGCCCAGCGCCGTCGGCGGGAATGTCTCGGCATCGCCCACGTTGAGCGATTCCAGGATCAGAAACAGAACCGGGTAGATGATCAGCGCGCCGCAGACCAGCACCAGGAGCGGCCCGACCAGCCGCCCGAGGCCGGCCAGCGGCAACAGGAGCCGGCTGGTCGGACGATCTGGCAGGGAGGCAACCGCCTCGCTCATCTTCTCAGCGTAGGCCCGTCATCTGGTCCCAGAACTTGACGAACTGCGGGCGTGTCTCAAGGAATTTCTGCCAGTCCTGCGGGAACAGCAGCTTGAGCTTGCTCACCGACACGCCGCCGGGCGGGGGCGGCACGTCGTCACGCGCGGAGTTGACGAACAGCGCATCGCCGTAGGCCGTCTGGCCGGGCACCGCGAGCAGCCAGTCCATGAACAACTTCGCCGCCTCCGGATGCGGCGCATTGGCCACCAATCCCCAGGTCTCGGGTCCGGCCGGAAGCCCGGCGTCGGGATAGACGAAGGCGATCGGCGCGCCCTTCGCCTTGAATTGCAGATAGCCCGAGTACTGCGCGGTATCGATGATCTTGTCCTGTCCGTTCACGGCGCGATCGTATTGCTGCACGTAGGAATCGAAGGCGCGGGGCTTCAGCTTGGCGAACTTCTCCCAGTACTCGTCACCGTAGAGCTGGCGCAGCATGTACCAGGTCTCGTGTTCCAGGCCGGAGTTGGAGACCTTCACGCTGATCTGGTTGGTCCACTTCGGATCGGCGACGTCCTGCCACGTCTTCGGCGCATCGGCCTCGGGCACGACCTTCGGATTATAGGCGATGCCGGCCATGATGATGGAGCCCCAGGTCCAGTAGCCCTCCGGCTTGCTTTTGTAGTCCGCCTTGTAGGCCGTCATCTCGGGCGAGACGTACTGCACGTAGCCGCCGCGCTTCTGGAAATCGAGCACGAACCCCAGGTCGGAGATCTGCATCACGTCGACGTCGTAGGAACGGGCGCGGCGCTCGGTGGTGATCTTCGCATACAGCGCGCCGGCTTGCAGGCGCAGGTAGTTGGTCTTGATCTTCGGGAACAGCTTCTGGAACGCGCCCACCAGCTTCGCCGTGCCGTCCTCGGGGTCGGTCGTGTAGACCGTGAGACCGCCCTCCTGCTCGGCCTTCGCGACATCGGCGCAGGTCTTGAAGCCGTCCATCTGCTGCGGATTCGCGCACGAAGTCGCCTGTGCCCTGGCCGTGAGTGGGGCAGCGAGCGACAAGCTGAAGACGAGGGCGAGCACTTTCGTCCCGTGGCTTGGGGTCATGGGTTTCCTCCTCGTGATTGCACCTTATCTCGTCATGCCCCGGCTTGGCCCGGGCACCCACGTCTTTGTTCGCAACCAGGAAGTCGTGGGTGGCCGGCCTGCGCCGGCCATGACGGTGGATGTAGTGTTTGAGTTGATATATCAGCCAAGCCTGTACACAGCCCGCGCGTTATCCGAGAAAATCATCCGCTGCTCTGCCTCGCTCAGCGCGACTTTGAACGCGAGCTTCGGGTCATCCATGTCCCAGTGCGGATAGTCGCTGGAGAACACGATGCGATCGCGCCCGATCCAGTCGAGCAGCGCGCCCATGTCGGCGGCGCGCTCGGGCTCCGCGATCGGCTGTGTCGCCACCCAGACGCTCTCGTGGACGTATTCCGAAGGCGGGCGCTTCACGTGCGGGACCTCGTCGCGCATCCGCGCCCATTGCCGGTCCATGCGCCACAGCAGCGGGGGCAGCCAGCCGAAGCCGCCTTCGATCAGGACCACGCGCAACGCGGGGAACCGCGCGAAGACGCCCTCGAAGACGAGGCTGGTCAGCAGCGACTGCATCACCGCCGCGCCGGTCTGATGATCTTCCAGATAGTACGAGGGCGCGCCGGCGCTGCTCATCGCGATGCCGTTGGCCCCGCCCGCATGGACGCCTATCGGCACCCCGGCATCGACGGCGGCGGCGAAGATCGGCCAGTAGCGCTTGCGCCCCATCGGCTCGGTGGTCCGCGCGCTGATGAAGACGGAAGCGAAGTCGCGCTTCGGCGCGCAGCGGGCGATCTCCTCGACCGCTGCCTCGGCATCATCGGAGGTGACGGTGATGGAGGCGCGCAGGCGCGGCTCCGGCTCGGTCCACTCCGCCACCTGCCAGTCGTTCAGCGCGCGTGACACCGCCGCGCCGAATTCCTGGTTGCGCATGTCCTTCCCGGAGGGGGAGAGCACTTGCAAGATGCCGACATCGACCTCGTAGGGATCGAGATGCTGGGCGCGCATGAAGTCGAGGTCGCCGCCGGGCGGGGCACCGCTGGGCGGCCAGGAATCGCGCCGCGACAACGCGGGCGTCGCCTTCGGATAGGCATAGCTGTTCATGAACGGACCACGGCTGCGGAAGCCGCGGGTCTCCAACTCCTCCTGCCAGCGGCGGGGGAGATAGGGAAGCAGCGCCTTCGGCGAGCGCAGCACCGGATGGATGTCGCAATCGACGAGCTTCAGCTTCGTTTCTGAGGGACGCGGACGCTCCAGCAGGGTTTCGCTCATGATGTCGCCTCCTTAAGCCTCGGATAGGTCTCCAGCGGATTCTCAACGCAGAGCCGCTCGATCAGATGCGCCGGGAAGCCTGCCGGTAGCGCATCCTCGCCGTCGAAATGCCAATGCGGGTAGTCGGTCGCGAACAGCAGCATCTTGTCCGAGCCGATCTGATCCAGCACGCGCGAAAGCTCCGCCGGGTCGGGCGGCCCGTCGAGGGGCTGCACGGTCAGGCGCACCTGCTCGCGCACGATCTCGATCGGCAGGCGATCCACCCACGGCACCTCCGTCCGCAGCCCCCGCCACTCCTTGGTGACGTGCCAGAGGAATGGGGCGAGCCAGGAGACGCCGGATTCGATCAGCACGACGCGCAACGTCGGGAATTTGTTGAAGACGCCCTCGGCGATGAGGCTGATTAGCTGGGTCTGGAAGCCGGCCGCGTGGCCGACATAGTCCTCCACCATGTAGGACGGCCAGCCGATCGTGGTCGGCGCGTGGTGCTGCGCGCTGCCGGCATGTACGCCGATCGGCAGGCCGTGGCGTTCCGCCGCCGCGTAGATCGGCCAGTTGATGCGCCGCCCGAGCGGCATGTCGCTGCTGACCAGCATCAGGACTTGCACGAAGCGCGGGTCGGCGGCGCGACGCTCGATCTCCTCGACCGCAAGCTCGGCGTTGCGCGGGGTGATCAGGATCGAGGCGCGCAACCGGGGATCGCGGTCGAGCCATTCCCGCGCCATCCATTCATTCACCGCGCCGGCGAGCGCCGCGCCCATGTCTTCGCTGAACATCGCCAGCGCGCCGTGCAGGCAATTGCAGATGGCGTAACGCGTGCCGAACGGCTCCAGCGCCTGCGATTGCAGGCTGGCGAGACTGCCCGCCGCGCGTCCCTGGGCCGGACGCCAGTCGGGACGCGCGCTGAGCGGGGCGTTCGGCGGGTAGGTGGTCAGGTCCAGCCCGTCGATCCCCCGCCCGACCATCTGCTCGCGCCAATGCTCGTCGAGATAGGGCAGCAGATCCGCCATCCGGGGAGGCGCTGGATGGAGGTCGCAATCAATCGGCCGCACATCACGCAACATCATGGGCCGACAAGAGCATCAGAGATCGCCCCAGTCCAGAGGCCCGGCGAGCGGGGCGGTGGTTTCCGGACCGTATTGATAGCGGCGAGTCCACGGGCGCGGCGCTGGGCCATCCGGATTCGGCTTCGCTGCCAGCACTTGGGCGACGCCGAGCCAGCCGGCGTCGAATGCGTACGCCATCCCGGCCATGTACATGCGCCAGATGCGGTAACGCTCGGCGCCGGCGGCGGCGATCGCCTGTGCTTCGGACGCTTGGACGCGGCGTACCCAGTGCAGCAGGGTGCGCGGGTAGTGCGGGCGGAGGTCTTCCACGTCGAGCATCTCCAACCCGGCGCCCGCCACCTCGAACAGGATGCGCGAGACATGCGCGAGTTCGCCGCCGGGAAAGACCAGATTGTCGATGAACTCCCCGCCCGGCGGGCCTTGCGCGCGGCCATGCCGGTCGGCGACGGTGATGCCGTGGTTGAGCATAAGGCCGCCGGGTTTGAGCAGCCGGGCGATGGCGGCGAAATAGGTGGGCAGATTGGCGGTGCCGACATGCTCGACCATGCCGACCGAGACGATCTTGTCGAAGGACGCGGCGCCCTCGATGTCGCGGTAGTCCTGGAGCCGGATCTCGATCCGGTCCTGAAGCCCGGCCTCGGCGACGCGGGCTTGCGCCAGCTCGGCTTGGGCGCGGCTGAGGGTGACGCCGACGCCGCGCAGGCCGTGGTTTTGCGCCGCCCAGATCAGCAGGCCGCCCCAGCCGCAGCCGATGTCGAGCAGGCGATCTCCTTCGGTCAGGCGCAGCTTGCGGCAGATATGGTCGAGTTTCTGCTCCTGCGCGGTGTCTATGTTCTCCGCGCCGGTGTGGAAATAGGCGCAGGAGTAGATCATGCGGCGGTCGAGCCAAAGCGCATAGAAATCGTTCGAAACGTCGTAGTGATAGCCGATCGCACGCGCATCGCGCTGGCGGGAATGGCGAAACTGCGGTCGATGCGCCGCCATCGCGCCCAGCCGGCGCAGCATCGGGGAGCGGCCGACCCGCTCGGCGATGCGGATGCCGACGCGGATGATGTCCTGCAAGCGCCCCTCGACGTCGATCTCGCCGCGCACGTAGGCCTCGCCTAGGGCCGCCATCTTGCCAGTCAGGAACACGCGTACGGGGCGCTTCGAGTGGAGCGTGATGGTGATTGAGGGGGCGGGAGCGAAGTCGAACGTCTCGCCGTCCCAGAACGCGAGCCGAACGGGCAACGCCTCGCCTCGAAGGCGCCGTCGCAGGAACTCCAGGGAGCGCCGCCGCGGGGACATCGCGAGCAACACTACATGGCCGACACAGTTCCGGAGAAGTGCCCGCCGAACTCCGCCATCGCGCCGGCGAGCCAGCGACAGAAGCTCTCGGCGAGGCTGGTCGGCGTAGCGAGGACGTAGGTTGGCGTATCGTCCATCTGCCAAATCTGGCAGCCCATATGGGCGACGATCGTGATGGCGGTGCTTCCCGGCGTGAAGACCGACGGGTGCAGATCGAGCGAGATGCCCTTCGCGAGCGTCTCCCTGGCAAGCGGACCAGAGACGCGCAGCAGGATGCGGCTATCGCTCTGATCGCAAACCGCCGCGATGCCATCGGTGCGGGCGCGTAGCGAGGCAACGAGGTCGTGCGGAGGCCGGGCAGGGGCGGTGACGAGCCAGCGCTCCGGTCCAGCCCACATGAAGGTCGCCCCCTCGGCCTCGACGACACGCGGGGTCAGGGGCAGCTCGGCCGCGTAGTGCTCGCGTATGGCGGCGCGCAACGTGTCCAGGCAGCCACGCCGGGCGATGAGGCTGGCCAGCGCGCCGCCGGTCAGCTCCGTGACCAGCACGCCAGGAGGGTGCTCAGACACGCAGGCGCGCTCCTTCGGGATCGACGAACACAGGGGAACATACCTCCACCGGCACGTCCCCGTCGCGCACGGGGTCGACCGCGCGGATTTGCTCGCCATGACGCTCCGCGCCGCGCGCCAGGAAGCCGAGCCCGATCCAGCACCCGACTGTCGGCGAGAAGGCGACCGAGGACAGGAAGCCCTGATCGTTGCCGATGGTAGCTGG
>JBDTFI010000373.1:0-3474 GCA_039938035.1 Acetobacteraceae bacterium
AGGGCGTCGCGTCGCCGCCGAACGTCGTGTGCAGCTCCGGCCCGAGCCAGGAGAGAAAGGCGTCGGACCGGCACGCCTGCATCTCGACGATCAGCGACTGGCTCTCGTGGGCGGCCATTCCCGCTGCCTCGCCGACCGGCTGGCGCGCGTACGCCTCCGGCAATCCGCGTTCGTAGAGCGCGTGGCCGGTCTCGTGGACGACGGCGAGCACCGCCTGGGTGAAATCGGCCTCGACGTAGCGGGTGGTGATCCGCACGTCGGTCGCCGTGCCGCCCGAGAAGGGGTGGGCGGAACGGTCGAGCCGCGCATGGGTGAAATCGAGACCCAGACGTTCGGAGAGGCGCCGGCACAGCGCCTCCTGTGCGTCGACCGGAAACGGACCGACCGGCGGGTGCGGGGCTCCGGTTTTGGCCTGCCGCCGCATGGCCTCGGGCAACGCGCGGCGCAGGAATGTCCCGTAATCGGCGAAGATCGGCGCCACGTCGGCGGCGCCGATTCCGCGCTGGAACCCGTCCATCAGCGCATCGTAGGGCGATAATCCCAGAACCGGCGCCAGCGCGGCGGCGGCCTCGCGCACCAGACGCACGACCTCTTCAAGATGTGGGCGGACCAGGGGGAAGTCCGATTGCCTCCGCGCCTCGCGCCAGACCTTCTCACAGGCCGAGTTGGCTCGCGCCTGGGCCTCCACCAGCGCGGCCGGCACGGCGGTCGCACGGGTGTGGGCATGGCGCATCAGCCCGAGATTGGCGGCGCGCCAGGCATCCCGCTCGCCGACATCCTCGGCCGCGCCGAGATCCTCGCCGACCGCGGGTTCGGTCAGTAGCCCGTGCGCCAGCCCCGCCAGGACCGCCAATTGATCGCCCCGTGCGGCGCCACCGCCGGGCGGCATCATCACGCTCGCGTCCCAGCCGAGCACGGAGGACGCCTCGCCCAAGGTGGCGATCCGGGTGAACCGGGCCGCCAGGCGGTCATACGGGTTCATCGGACAATCTCCCGCGAGCCCACGAGGTGAACATGATGATCAGTGCGCCGGCGAGGCTGTACCAGGTTAGCGCATAGTAAAAATGGTTGTTGGGAGGATGCGGCAATTGGTCGGCCGGAACCGGTCCGCCATCCGCCGGAGCGGGGCCGAGGACGACGAACGTGAACGGCGCCACGCGCCCCAGCCCAAGCACGGTCGCGATCCGTTGCGGGTCGAGCGTGAAAAACAGCCGCCCGACGGTGTCGTCGGAGGCGCTCAACAAACGCGGGTGCTCCGCCGGACGCGCGAAGCCCACCAGCGTGACCGGCCCGGGCGGTGCCGTCACCGCCGGCGCGGTGATGGCGGCGGTGCTCGGCACCCAGCCGCGATCGACCAGGATCACCCGCCCGTCCGCGGCGAAGGGCATGAGCAGCTGCCCGCCCATCGTCGAGCCGGTCGGCAGGTCGCGCACCTCCACGCCGTAGAGGGCGGTCGGGCCGGGAAGGAAGCGGCCAGTGACGCTCACCTTCTCGAATGGTCCCGGATCGGCCGGCAGCGGCACCGGAGCCGCCGCCTGCGACGCCGCGACCTGTGCCAGGATCGCCTCCTTCCAGGCGAGGCGATGCACCTGCCACGTCCCCAGGCCGAGCAGCACCAGCAGCATCACGAGGGCCGAAACGCCCGGCCATAGAAGGTCGCGAAAGGTCGCGCGCCGCAGGCGGGGTTTGACGTCGATGGTGGTGGCGGGCAGGGGCGTGTCGGCCTCAGGGTGCGGCGACGATGGGACTGGCGAACGACCAGTAGACGCAGACGAACAGGAACAGCCAGACGACGTCGACGAAATGCCAGTACCAGGCGGCCGCCTCGAAGCCGAAATGGTGCCGCGGCGTGAAGTCCCCATTGCGCGCGCGGAACCAGCAGACGAGCAGGAAGGACGTGCCGACGATGACGTGAAAGCCGTGAAAGCCGGTGGCCAGGAAGAACACCGACGGGTAGATGCCGCCGCCGACGAACACGAACGGCGAGTGCGTGTACTCCCATAGCTGGATCGCGGTGAACGCGGCGCCGAGCAGGACCGTCAGGCCGAGACCGGTAATCAAACCCTTCTTGTCGCCCTCGATCAGGCTGTGGTGCGCCCAGGTAACGGTGGTCCCCGACAGCAGCAGGATCATCGTCATGAGCAGGGCGAAGTGGAACGGATCGGGCGAATGGATGCTCGGCGGCGGCCACATCGGGATCGCCAGACCCGCGACATTCTCGGGGAACAGGGCGTAATTGAAGAACGCCCAGAAGAAGGCGACGAAGAACATCACCTCGCTGCAGATGAAGAACATCATTCCGTAGCGCAGGCCGAGGCGCACGACCGGGGAGTACAGGGCGGGAACCCGGCTTTCGCGGATGACGTCGCGCCACCAGAAGAACATGACGGTGAACGCGATCAGGGCGCCGATCACCAGCGCCGCGTAGCTTCCATAGTGGGCCGCGAGAACGATCCCTACGACGATCAAGGCGGCGCCGAGGGCACCGACGATCGGCCAGGGACTCGGGTCGACAAGGTGGTAGGGCTGCTTCAGCCCCGAACTGACCGGAACCGAAGCGCCGTGCGCGTGATCGCTCATGCCTTTGTCCGCTGCCCCTGTCCGCGCGTGAGTGACCGGGCGAGCACCCGGTACGATGAGCGCGCATCTTCACCGATTCCCTCCATTGTTCAAGGGGCTGCGGAGCGGTTGCCGCATTGCCGCCACGCCGCCGGCCCGGCTAGCTTTGCCAAAACAGCGAGATCGCCCGCATGACACCGAACGCAAAGCGCGTGTTCTACGTGAACGCCGTGGCCCACCCGGTCTTCCTGGAGATCATCGGTCGGCGGCCGGATGTGCAGCTGGATCGGTTGACCAACGACAGCCCGCACCTCGAGGCCCAGCCGGTGCTGGCGCAGGCGCACGGCTACCAGATCGGCGCCACCCGCGACGAGTTGGCTCTGGCGTATCACGGCACCGCCGATCTGCTGGCGCGCGCGCCGCGCTTGCTCGCCGTCTCCTCGAACGGCGCCGGCTACGACACCGTCGATGTCGAGGCCTGCACGGAAGCCGGCGTCGCGGTGGTGAACCAGACCGGCGGCAACAAGGAGGGCGTGGCCGAGCATGTGCTGGGACTGATGCTCGCCTTGTCCAAGCGCATCGGCGAGACCGACCGCTTCATGCGCACCCGTCCCGACATCCCGCGCGTGGCGTTCATGGGCCACGACATCCTGGGAATGACAGTCGGCATCATCGGTCTGGGCAACGTGGGCAGCCGGGTCGCCGAGCTATGCCGGGGGCCGTTCCGGATGCGGGTGCTGGCCTATGACCCCTATCTCTCGGCCGAGCAGATCGGCGCGCGCGGCGGCGAGAAAGTGGCGCTCGACGCGTTGCTGGCCCAGGCGGATTTCGTCTCGGTCAATTGCCCGCGCACGAAGGAAACGTTGGGCATGATCGGCGCGCGCGAATATGCGCTGATGAAGTCGTCGGCGTATT
>JBDTFI010000374.1:0-5193 GCA_039938035.1 Acetobacteraceae bacterium
GTCGGGCAGGTGCAGATCGTCGCCGTGGTCAACGGCGCGGTGATCACCAACCGGGACGTGGACAACCGCGCCCGCCTGTTCGCCGCCACCTCGGGCCTGGGCCAGCAGCCCGACACGCTGGCCCGGCTGCGCCCGCAGATCGCCCGCCAGCTCATTGACGAGAAGCTGCGGATGCAGAACGTCGAGTCCCAGCACATCGTGGTGTCGGACAAGCAGATCGCCGATGCGATCCGCGAGATCGAAAGCCGCAACGCCATGCCGCCGGGCGCATTGCGGGCGAAGCTGTCGGGCGATGGCGTCAGCTTCACCACGTTGGTCGATCAGGTGCGCACCGAGATCGGCTGGACCATGCTGCTGCGCGAGCAGTTGGGCGGCCGCCTCAAGGTGAGCGATGCCGACATCGCCGAGCGAACCCGCGCGCTGACCCAGGACATCGGCCGGCCGGAATATCACGCCGCCGAGATCTTCGTTCCGGTGGAAAACCCGGCGCGCGAGGCCGATGCGCACCGCTTCGCCGACACCGTGATCAAGCAGCTTCGCGCCGGCGCTCCGTTCCCGGTGGTGGCGGCGCAGTTCAGCCAGAGCCAGTCGGCGCTGGAAGGCGGCGACCTCGGCTGGGTGCAGCCGAACCAGCTCGATCCGGGGGTGGCGCAGGTCGTCCAGCAGATGCCGCCGGGCGCCGTCAGCGAGCCGATCGCGGTGCCGGGGGGGATCGCGATTGTGCATCTGATCGCCAAGCGCCTGATCGGGCGCGACGTGGCGACGGTGCTGTCGCTGCGCGAGGTGTTCCTGCCATTCGCCACGCCGCTGGCCCCCGCCGCGCCGACGCCGCAACAGATCGCGACGCTGAAGCGGGCGCAGGCGATCAGCGCCTCGGTCAGAAGCTGCCCGGACATGGAACAGGTCGCGAAGGAGAACCCGTCGCCGCGGCCGGTCGACCCAGGCCCCGTCCGGCTGGATTCGGTGAACCCGCCGGCGTTCCGCGCCATGCTGGCCAGTCAGTCGTTGGACCATGCCACCAAGCCGCTGGTCGCGCAGGACGGGATCGCGGTGATGATCATCTGCTCGCGCGACGAGAAGAACCTCGACCAGATCACCAAGCAGCAGGTCCAGGAGCAGATCCTGCAGACCCGGGTGGAGCTGCTGTCGCGGCAGATGCAGCAGGATCTGCGCCGCAAGGCGCGGATCCTGCTGCGCGGCGAGCCAGGCGGTCTGACGGTCGCATCGCAGAATTGACGCTCCCCAGGCTGCGTGAGGTCATCGCGCGGCACGGTCTGGATGCGCGCCGCAAGCTCGGCCAGCACTTCCTGCTCGACGAGAACCTGACCGCGCGGATCGTGCGCTCCGCCGGCGATCTAAGCGGGCGTCATGTCATCGAGGTCGGACCTGGGCCGGGGGGGTTGACCCGGGCGTTGCTTGGCGGGGACTGCCTGACGGTGACGGCGATCGAGATCGACCCGCGCGCCGCCGCCGCCGCGCGCGAACTGGCCGAGGCCTTCCCGGGCCGGCTGCGCGTGATCGAGGCGGACGCGCTCACGCTCGATATGGCGGCGTTGGTGGCGCCACCGCGGCGCATCGTCGCCAACCTGCCGTACAACGTGGCGACGCCGCTGCTGATCGCGTGGCTGCGCCAGGCGGGGGCGTTCGAGGGCCTGACGCTGATGTTTCAGCAGGAGGTCGCCGAGCGCATCTGCGCCGCGCCCGGAACCGCCGCCTATGGACGGCTCTCGGTACTGACGCAGTGGCTGTGCGCCGCCGATATCGCCCTTCGTCTGCCACCCGCGGCCTTCGTGCCGCCGCCCAAGGTGTGGTCCGCGGTGGTGCGCCTCACCCCGCTCGCCGCACAGCCGACTCCGGCCGCGTTCGCGCGCATGGAGCGCCTGACGGCGGCGGCGTTCGGCCAGCGCCGCAAGATGCTGCGCGGGGCGCTGCGGCCGCTGGGTGGGGAGACGCTGCTTGCCCGCGCCGGCATCGCGGCGGAGCGACGGGCGGAGACGCTGACGGTGGCGGAGTTCATAGCGTTGGCGGAAGTACTGGACTTGGAGGGAGGTGCGGCTAGGTTGCGCTCATGAGTGCAACATGACCCTCGATCCCGTGACGCTCGCCGTGCTCAAGGGCCGGCTGGAGCAGATCGCCGACGAGATGGACGCGACGTTGTTCCGCGCCGCGTTCAACCCCACGATCGCGGAGGCGAACGATGCCTGCCACGGTATCTATCACCCGCAGACGGGTTCGACGCTCGTGCAAGGCAAGTCGGGACTGCCGATCTTCGTCGGCGTGATGGCGTTCGCCGCGCGCGCGGTGATCGAGAAGTTTCCCGACGCGATCGACGGCGACGTGTTCGCCTTCAACGATCCCTATCTCGGCGGCACGCATCTGTCGGACATGCGGCTGATCCGCCCGTTCTTCCATGACGGGCGACTGCTGTGCTGGCTGGGCAGCGTCGGGCACTGGCACGACCTCGGCGGCGCGGTGCCGGGCAACTACAACCCCGCCGCGACGGAGTATTTCCAGGAGGCGGTGCTGATCCCGCCGGTGCGCCTGTACGCCGCCGGCGCGCTGCGCCAGGATATTCTCGACATCATCCTCGCCGCCTCCCGCCTGCCCGGTTCGGCGTTCGGCGATCTGAGCGCACAGCTCTCCGCGCTCGATCTCGGCGTCGCGCGCATGACGGAGCTGGTCGCCGAGTACGGCGCGGCGACGGTGATCGAGGGATTCGGAGAACTGACGGCACGCGCGGCCTCGCAGATGCGCGCCGAGATCGCCAGGCTGCCCGAAGGACGCTGGTCGGCCGAGGATTTCCTCGACAATGACGGCCATGTCGACGCGCCACTGCGGATCGCGGTGGAGGTGACGGTTGCGCGGGGACGGCTCATCATCGACTTCACCGGCTCCGCCCCGCCCTGCATGGGGCCGCTCAACATCAGCCGCGCCACCACCGTCGCCGGCGTCTATGTCGCGCTGAAGCACCTGTTCCCGGAGGTCGCGGCGAATGCGGGGGTGATGGAGCCGGTCGAGGTGATCGTGCCTTCACCGTCGATCCTCGATGCCGAGCGGCCGCGCCCGACGGGAGGCTATACCGAGACGGTGCTGCGGATGATCGACGTGCTGTTTCGCGTCTTCGCCGACATCCGCCCCGGCGCCGCCTACGCCAATGCATACGGGACGATCAACGCGCTGTCGGTCGCCGGAAGGCGGCCTGACGGCGCGCGCTGGGTGCTGTTCAGCTTCTTCGGCGGCGGCCATGGCGGCAATCCGGAGGGCGACGGGCTGAGCCACGGCAACCCACCGATCGCGACCGCGATCATCCCGCCGGTGGAGGTGATGGAGGCGGCCTATCCCGTGCGCTACACGCAATGGGCGCTCCGGCCTGGTTCGGGTGGCGCGGGCGCGCATCGCGGCGGGATGGGGGCGATCTACGAGATCGAGCTGCTGGCCGAGACGGCCGATGCGTTCGTGTTCGCCGAACGCGCCCGCTTCGCGCCCAAGGGCGTGCTGGGAGGCGGCGACGGCGCGCGCAACATCGTGAGTTTCCGCCAGGACGGTGTGTGGACCATCCCGGCGCTCGGCTCCAAGGCGATGGACGTGCGATTGCGCCGCGGCGACCGCGTCCGGCTGGAGACGCCGGGCGGCGGCGGGTGGGGCGTCGCTTGAACAACCTGGTGCTGGGGGTCGACGTCGGAGGGACCTTCACCGACCTCTTCCTGTTCGACGAGGCGGCGGGAACCGCGCGCGTCGCCAAGGTCGCCAGCACGCGCGGCGCGGAGGCGACTGGTTTCCTGAGCGGGGCGCGCGGCATCGCCGATGTCGCGGCGCTGTCGGCGATCATGCATGGAACCACGGCGGGAACGAACGCGATCCTCGAGCGGACCGGCGCGCGCGCCGGGCTGATCACCACGGCCGGGTTTCGCGACGTGCTGGAGATGCGCCGTCGGGATCGGCGCCAAACCTGGGGATTGTCGGGCGTGTTCGTCCCGGTGATCGCGCGCGACATGCGCCTTGAGGTCGCCGAGCGCACGCTCGCCGACGGCACCGTGGCGGAAGCGGTCGATCCGGACGCGGTGCGCGAGGCCGCGCGCGCCTTGCTGGCGCAAGGCGCCGAGGCCCTGGCGATCGTGTTCCTGCACAGCTACGCCAATCCGGCCAACGAGCGGGCGGCGCTGGCGGCGGCGCGCGAGGTTTGGCCGAACGAGCACGTCGCCATCAGCAGCGACATCCTGCCCGAGATCCGCGAGTTCGAGCGCACCAGCACGACCGCGCTGAACGCGATGCTGCAACCAGTGATCGGCGACTACCTCCGCGAACTGGATGGCGCGCTGCACGAGGACGGGTTCCGCGGCGCGTTCCTGATCGTGCAGTCGAACGGCGGGGTCATGGACCTGGACGCGGCGCGCCGATTGCCGGTCCGCACCGCGCTGTCGGGGCCGGCCGCCGGGGTGATCGCGGCGGCGCATATTGCCAGCGAGGCGGGGTTCACGGACGTGATCACCGGTGACGTGGGCGGCACGAGCTTCGACGTGTCGCTGATCGCCGCCGGCAAACCGGCGCTGGCGGCGCAGAGCACGCTCGGCTTCGGATTGGTGGTGCGGACGCCGATGATCGAGATCACCACGATCGGCGCCGGCGGCGGGTCGATCGCGCGGGTCGATGGGGCGGGGTTGTTGCAGGTGGGGCCGGAGAGTGCCGGCGCGAACCCCGGTCCCGCGTGCTACGGCGCCGGCGGGGAGCGCGCGACGGTGACCGACGCGCACCTGCTGCTGGGCCGCATCGACGCGGCGCGGCCGATGGGAGGACGCGCCGGGCTGGATGTGGCGGCCGCCGAGCGGGCGATCCTGCGCGACGTCGGCGCTCCGCTCGGTCTGGACGCGGTGGCCGCGGCGGCGGCGATCCTGCGCGTCGCGAACGCGCGCATGGCGGGCGCGCTGCGGCTGGTTTCCATCGAGCGCGGGCATGATCCGAAGCGGTTCGCGCTGATGGCGTTCGGCGGCGGCGGCGGCCTGCACGCGGACGCGCTGATCCGCGAGGTCGGACTGTCACGCGCGCTGATCCCGCGCTTTCCCGGCGTGACGTCGGCACTGGGCTGCGTGATCGCCGACATGCGCCATGACCGGGTGCGGACGCTGAACACGGCACTCGATACGCTCGACGTGGCCGCGTTGCGCGCGGAGATGGACGCGGCGGCGGCGGATTTGT
>JBDTFI010000375.1:0-2561 GCA_039938035.1 Acetobacteraceae bacterium
ATGTCAGCGTTCAGTGTTCCAGCTCACCGCGTCATGGCCTGGCCGACAGCCTCGCTGCGCTTCGCGAGTCCCGGCCCATCGGTCGACGGCACGGTGACCTGGTTCCTCAAGCGGAACTGCTCGTTCGCGCCCGGCCAGCTGCTCGGCGTCTACGCCACGCTCTGCCTCGTGTCGCTGGCCATCGCCGTCGGGTTCTGGGTCAACGGCGCGCCGCTGGTGATGCCTTTCACCGGCATCGAACTCATCGCCGTCGGACTGGCATTGCTGTTCTATGCACGGCACGCCGCCGACCGAGAGACGCTGCGTCTCGAACCAGGCCGCCTCAGTGTCGAGTGCGCCCTGGGCGGCCGCACCGAGCGGGCCGAGTTTGTGCCGCGCTGGGTGCGCGTCGAGCCGCAACGCGGCGACCGCTCGCTGATCGAGTTGTCGGGCCAGGGCCGCAGCATCGCCGTCGGCCGCTTCGTGCGCCCCGAGCTCCGCCGCGCCCTGGCCGACGAATTGCGTGCCGCACTGCGGAGCGATCCCCACGGATCCGCTGCCGCCACGACCGGGCCGGCCGTCCCGGCCCGAAACGAATCCGACCTTTCGACGTGACACCACAGACGATGACGATGCGATTTCTCGGGAATGCGGCCTGCCGGCTGGCGATGATGCTCGGCGTTGCCGTTGCACTTCCGGCGTATGCGGTGGGCGACCTGGCCGGCGGCCCTGCCGTCAACCAGTACGACCTGCATCCGCCGGCGTCGGCGATCGCGCAGGATCAGCAGTGGCTGCACAACTTCATGCTGGTCATCTGCGTGGCCATCTTCCTGGCCGTGTTCGGCGTGATGTTCTATTCGATCGTCGTCCACCGGAAGTCCAGGGGCGCCAAGGCCGCCAACTTCCATGAGAGCACCACGGTCGAGATCCTGTGGACGATCGTGCCGTTCGTGATCGTCATCGCGATGGCCTGGCCGGCCACCCGCGTCGTCGTCGCCATGAAGGACACCAGCTCCTCCGACCTGACGATCAAGGTCACCGGCATCCAGTGGAGGTGGGGCTACGACTATCTCAAGGGCGAAGGCGAGGGCATCGGCTTTCTCTCGACCATCGATCCGGTTCAGCGCGAGATGTCGAACGCCGGCAAGCCCTCCGGCGACGACTACCTGCTGCGCGTCGACAACCCGCTGGTGGTGCCCGTCGACAAGAAGATTCGCCTGATCACCACCGCCAACGACGTCATCCACGCCTTCTACGTGCCTTCGCTCGGCGTGCAGGAAACGGCATTGCCGGGTTTCGTGCGCGACCCCTGGTTCCGCGCCAACAAGATCGGCACGTTCTACGGCCAATGCTCGCAGCTGTGCGGCAAGGAACATTCGTACATGCCGATCCAGGTCAAGGTCGTCTCGCAGGCGGACTACACCGCCTGGGTCGCCGACAAGACCAAGGAGGCGGCAGCGAAGGCGGACGATCCGAACAAGGTCTGGGAGCTTCCGGTGCTGCAGGCTCGCGGCGAACAGCTCTACACGGCCAACTGCCAGGTGTGCCACCAGTCCAACGGCAAGGGCGGAGGCGCGGTCAACGCGGCGGCGCTCGACGGCTCTGCTACGGTGCTCGACGCCGATCACACCAAGGAAATCCACGTCTTGCTGAATGGCAGGAACGCAATGCCGTCGTGGAAGCAGTTGAGCGATACCGAAATCGCCGCCCTGATCACCTATACAAAGAACCATTGGTCAAACACCACCGGGCAGCTGGTGCAGCCGACGGAAGTCGCGGCCGCGCGCAAGTAAGCGTCCCGCACCGCAGAGGATTCATGCAATGAGCGCAGTCATCGGACCCAATGGAACTGTCGTCGACGCTGGTGGCCACGGCCACGGACACGACGCGGCACACGATCACGATCACGATCACCACGGCGCGCCGAAAGGCTGGCGTCGCTGGGTCTATGCGACGAACCACAAGGACATCGGCACGATGTACCTGTTGTTCTCGTTCACGATGTTCATCGTCGGCGGCATCCTGGCGCTGATGATCCGGGCCGAGCTGTTCCAGCCAGGTCTGCAGTTCTTCAACCCGCAGCTGTTCAACCAGCTGACGACGATGCACGGCCTGATCATGGTGTTCGGCGCGATCATGCCGGCCTTCGTCGGCTTTGCGAACTGGATGATCCCGCTGCAGATCGGCGCGCCCGACATGGCGTTCGCGCGCATGAACAATCTCAGCTTCTGGTTGCTCATCCCCGCGGCGATCATGATCGTCAGCTCATTCTTCATGCCGGGCGGCGCGCCCGCCACCGGCTGGACGCTCTACGCGCCACTGACGCTGCAGATGGGCCCGTCGATGGATGCCGCCATCTTCGCCCTGCACATCCTCGGCGCGAGTTCGATCATGGGCTCGATCAACATCATCGTCACCGTCCTCAACATGCGCGCGCCTGGCATGACGCTGATGAAGATGCCGTTGTTCTGCTGGACCTGGCTGATCACCGCCTACCTGCTGATCGCCGTGATGCCGGTGCTTGCCGGCGCGATCACGATGACGCTGACCGACCGCCACTTCGGCACCAGCTTCTTCAACCC
>JBDTFI010000376.1:0-2924 GCA_039938035.1 Acetobacteraceae bacterium
GTGTTCGGCCCGATCGCGATGTTCGGCCTGGGCGGCATCTTCGTCGAGATACTCAAGGACGTGGTGTTCCGCCGTTGCCCGTTCGGGGTGGACGAGGCGGAGCGCATGATCCGCTCGATCAAGGGCGCGCCACTGCTGCTGGGCGCGCGGGGGCGGCGGAAGGCCGACGTGGCGGCGCTGGCGGACATGCTGGCGCGGCTGTCTGTGTTCGCCCACCAGGCGGGGCCGCGATTGGCGTCGGTGGATTTGAACCCGGTGTTCGCGATGGCGGACGGCGAGGGGGCGTTCGCGGTGGACGCGGTGGTGGAGGTGGCGGGCTGAGCCGAGCCGTTGCGGAGAAACTCCGGGGCGGGATGGACGCGGGCAAGGCGGAGCGAGAGAGGTCGCGATGGATACCCTAACCACCCGCGGTCCGGGGCGCAAACTCAGCGTCATCAGGGTTTAGAGGAAAACGCCACCCTATCCTGGGGTGGCTTTTTTTCTCTTGATGCGCGGGCGGTCGTGTACGCGATTTGGGCCGATCCGAGGCCGAGGTGTACCCGGATTCCGTTCGCAGTTGCGAGAGATGTACGCGGAATCCGTTTGCGACCGCGAAAGATGTACACGGATTCCAGGCGCGCGGCGGCGCGATGTACACGTTTCATGCGCGGTTGCCCGCGCGAGCCGGGTCGCCGCACAACGGATGGATGAGCCGCCCGATTCGCCCCGCCACTTCCGACCGGCTGTTCGCCGACCGGCGCATCTGGGTCATGGCGGCCTATGGCCTGATGTCCGGCCTGCCGCTGCCGCTATCGGGGTTCACCTTCCGGTTGTGGCTGTCGGAGGGGCATCTGTCGCTCGGGCTGATCGGGCTCACCGCCAATATCGGCCTCGCCTATGCGCTCAAATTCCTCTGGGCGCCGTTGCTCGATCAGGTCCGCCCGCCGGGCCCGCTGGCCCGGTTCGGGCGGCGGCGGGGGTGGTTGCTGGCGATCCAGCCGGTGCTGGCCGGCGCGGCGGTGCTGCTCGCGTTGTCCCATCCCGCCGCCGCCCCGGCGGGCGCGCTGGCGGCGGCGGCGCTGGTGGCGTTTGCCTCGGCGAGTCAGGACATCGTCGTGGATGCCTGGCGCATCGAGAGCTTCCCGCCGCGTCTGCAAGGCGCGGCGATGGCGGCCTATGTCTGGGCCTATCGGGTGGCGCTGCTGATCTCGGGCGCCGGCGCGATCAAGGCCGCCGACGTGATCGGCTGGCGTGGCGCGCTGCTGGTTGTCGCCGGGTTGCTGGCGCTGGCGCCGCTGGTGACGCTGTTCGCGCCGGAGCCCCACGTTGCGCAACGCCCGGCGCCCGCCCGGCTGAAGGAGCGCCTGTCCAACGCCATCGTCGAGCCGCTGCGCGAGATGCTGGGCCGGCCCGGCGCCGGGACCATCCTCGGCTTCGTGGCGCTGTTCAAGCTGGGCGAGGCAATGGCCGGGGTAATGACGGCCCCGCTCTATACCCATCTCGGGTTCAACCGCGCGGCGATCGCGGTTGCCAACGGGCCGTTCTCGCTCGCGGCCACCTTCGCCGGCACCGCGCTCGGCGCGTGGCTGGTGGCCCGCCTCGGCGTCGGGCGCTCGCTGCTGCTGACGGGCTGGGTGCAGACGGCGGCGATGGGGATGTATCTGTGGCTCGCCGCCTCCGCGGGCGATCACCACGCGCTGTTCGCGACCGTGGTGACCGAGGCGTTCGCCGAGGGCATGGCCGACGCGGCTTTCATCACCTACCTGTCGGGCCTGTGTTCGCCCGAATTCACCGCGACCCAGTACGCGCTGCTGTCCTCACTCGCCGCCGTGGCGTTGCGAACGGTCGGCGGGCTGTCGGGGTTCCTCGCACAGGCGGTGGGCTGGACCGAGTTCTACGCCATCGCGATGTTCGCCGCCCTGCCGGCGATGCTCCTGATGCTGCGGATCCTGCGGCGCTACCCGCCGGTGGAGCGGGCGGCGCGGTGACCCTCCTTACGCCGCTCGCCGCCGGCGCGCCCAGCCCAGGCCCACCAGCGCCAGCCCGACCAGCGACAAGGTTCCGGGTTCCGGGACCGTGCCCGAGAGTGTGAAGGTCTCGTTGAAGGTCGTGCCGCCGACGATGTCGGTGCCGATGCGCGACCAGTCGGGCGCCAGCGCACCCGGACCGTCATTGCGGATCCAAGCTTGGAGATCGCCCGTGAACGGCCCGGTGCCGCCGACGATTGGTTTCGCCGCCGACAGCCACAGGAACGAGTTGTCGGTATCCAGCACCTCTGGGCGGAAGAAATAATGTCCCGGCGCCAGGTCGATCCCCGGCGTGAAGGCGAGGCTGAGCTGCACCTCCTCGCCGGTCACCGCGCCTTCTCCGCCGGTATGCTGATTGGGAAGCGGGTTGATCCCATGCACCACCGAATTGGCGACGGTGAAGGACGGGCTGAGCAGGGTCGCGCTGAATGAAAGCCCCCCGGAGGCGCCGTCCCGGGTGGCCGAGGCGATCTCGATGTCGGCCGGCGAATTCACCCTCGTGGGCACTCGCCCGTCGGGCGGATTGACCGAGTCGACGGGGAACACATGATAGATCTCGACCTCCACGTTGCTCACGCTCGACAGCGGCGCCCCGCTCGGCAGCAGGCCGACGAACGTGGCGCCGGTGATGTTGACCGGGTTGGCGAGGATGAAATCATCCGCCGTCTCGGTCTCGAGCTGGGAACCGCCGGCTTGCACCGACAGCGTTCCGATCCGCCCATCCGGGTTTCCGGTGCTGAAGAAGAATGCCGCCGCCGAGGCCGGCGCGGCCGTCAGCAGGCAAAGCCCCGCCGTCGCCATAAGGCCGCGGGAAAGACCGTGTCGCACATGCTCCTCCCTTGGACGAGTTGAACGGCAAGGTTAATTCCTTCTGCATCGAGTTCACAGACATATAGTTTAAGGTGGTTTCACGATATC
>JBDTFI010000377.1:0-11434 GCA_039938035.1 Acetobacteraceae bacterium
TCGCCGTGCGCGCCGGCCGCCAGGACCTCCGCGTTGGCGGGCGGAGCACCCGCGAACCAGGCGCAGCGGGCGCGGCGCGCCGCCGCCGCGCCGCCATCCATCAACCGCCCGGCATCGACATACCCGACCAGACCGCCTTCCAGCGTCACGCCGGTAAGTCCCTCGGGTGCGTCGCCGCTCGACGCATGGACCGGTGCGAAGGCCGTCAGGGCGCCCAGGCGCGCGAGCACACCGGCGGGACCGAGATGCCACACGACCGCCGGCCCGTCCCCTGGAAGGACGTAGTGATCGGGCTCGCCGACCAGGACGAGGGGCGGCGGCGGTGGAAGCGGAGCGGCGGAGCGGATCGGCAGAACGGTGGCGGCCCGGGGAGGCGGGGCGTGGAGCACGGCGATCATTGCGACGATCGCACCGATCACCCCGGCCGCGATCACCGCCAGCCACAGGCCTCGCCGGCCTGGCGGGAGCGGATCGGCCGGGCGCGGCGCGGGGATCGCCGTCGCGCCTGCGCGATGATACGCTGCCCGGCGTGCCGGGTCCGCGAGTACGTCGTACGCTTCCTTGAGCCGCACGAACCCAGCGGCATCGCCGGTGCCCGGCGCATCCGGATGCAGCCGCCTTGCCTGGCGACGGAAGGCCGCCTTCAGCTCCGATGGTGCGCTGTCCGGCGCCACCCCAAGCCGGGCGTAGTAGCCGAGCGGGTCCGAGGTCACAGAGCCTTATACCACGCGTGATTGCGCTGCCTGCCGTGCGCCGCTAGGCAACCGTCGTGTCATCCTCGCTCCTCCGCGATGCCCCGGCGCCGGCCCGGCCGACACGGCAATTGCTCGCCTTCGTGGTCCTGCTGGTCGGCGGCTTCCTGCCGCCGGTCGACTTCTTCATTGTCAATGTCGGCTTGCCCTCGATCCAGCAGGGGCTGAGCGCAACGCCGGCGCAGGTGCAGCTGGTCATATCAGGCTATGCGGCGGGCTACGCCGTCTTCCTCATCACCGGCGGGCGGCTCGGCGATCTCTATGGGCGCCGGCGCCTGTTCGTGCTGTCGATGGCCGCGTTCACCGCTGCCTCGGCCCTGTGCGGCCTCGCCCCGACGGCCGGGCTGCTGGTCATCGCGCGCGTCGCCGAGGGGCTGGCGGCGGCGATGCTGGCCCCGCAGGTGCTCGGCTCGATCCGCGCGATGTACGACGAGAAGCGGGCGCTGGCGCGCGCGCTCAGCGTGTATGGCGCGATGATGGGCCTCGCCGCGGCGACCGGGCAGCTCGGCGGTGGTGTGCTGATCGCGCTCAGCCCATTGGGCCTCGGCTGGCGGGCGATCTTCCTGGTCAACCTGCCGATCGGGGCGGCGGCGATGCTCGGCGCGTGGCTGTGGGTGCCCGAGACCAGTGCCACCACCCGTCCCCGCCTCGATCTCGGCGGCGCCTTTCTGATCTCGCTGGCGCTCGCCTGTCTCGTGCTGCCGCTGTCGGAGGGGCGCCAGCACGGCTGGCCCGTCTGGACGCTGGCGATGCTGGCCACCGCCCCGCTGCTGCTCGTCGCGTTTCTGCTCTACGAGGAGAGGTTGGCGACGCACGGCGGGATGCCGCTGGTCTCGCTCTCCCTGCTGCGGATCCCGACCTTCCGGCGCGGCACCTTGGTCGGCACGCTGTTCTTCTTCACCTCGGCCTTCTACCTGCTGTTCGCGCTCGACCGGCAGGACGGGCTGGGGCTCGATGCGCTGCACACCGGCCTCGCCATCCTGCCCTACGGGATCGGGATGTTCCTGGGCCCGCTGGCGAGCGCGCCGCTGCTGCGCCGGTTCCGTACCCGATTGCTGGCCATCGGCATGGCCATCGAGGTGGTCGGCTACGCCGCGATCGGGATCGCCGTCGCCGCCGGGATCGAGGGATGGGGGCTCGCCGCGACCGTCCTGCTGGCCGGCTTCGGTCAGGGAATCGCGATGCCCCGGCTGTTCAACACCGCGCTGGAGGACGTCCCGCCCGCGCAAGGCGGCGTCGCGGCCGGGGTCGTGAATTCGATGCTGCAGATCGGCGCGGCGATCAGCGTCGCCGCGATCGGCTCGCTGTTTTTCGCCGTGCTGGGCACCGGGACAGGCCCGGCCGCCTATGGGCACGCCTTCGGCATCGCCATGATCGCGGTGGTCGCCGCCCTTCTCTGCGCCGCGATCCTCAGTGCCACTCCGGGAAGGGTCCGAAGTCGGCGTTGACGCGTACACAGACGCGTCCCCACCGGTCAGCCGTTAATCAGCCTTGAGCCGGGTCAGCACGCGATCCTCGCCGGCGCGGATCTCGTCGATGTCGATCTCGGCCGACGCGGTGTTGGTCTTGAATTCGACCGGCATGAGACCGTGGAAGCTGCCGATATCGAACACCGCCTGGCGGATGTTCTCTCCTGTAACAGGCTTGCCATCCGCCAGCACCTTGCGGATCGCGGTCAACAGGATGTCGGTGCCATTGTACCATTGCCGGGCGTGGAACTCCATGTCCTCATGGAAGCGCTCCCGGAATGCGGCGGCGAGCGCGGGCGGGGCCTCGATCTTCACCTGCGTATGGATCCAGCCATCGGCGGCGGGGTCGGCGATCAGCTTCGGATCGGCGAAGAAGCTCGTGCCGGCGATCGGAAACCGCAGGCCGAGTTCCTTGTATTGATCGGCCAGCGGTTGCGCAGCCGCGGTCAGCACGACGAACAGCACATCCGGCTTCACGGCGGCCAGCTTGAGAAGGTTCGGCCGAAAATTGGTGTCGCCGAACGCCGCCGGCTCCGTCGCCACGATCTTGCCGCCGGCCTTGGCGAAGGCGGTGACGAAATCGTCCCGACCGGAAATTCCCGCGGAGTCGTTCTCGTAGAGGATCGCCGCGGTCTTCAGTGCGCGCATCCCCACGAGGTAGCGGGCGAGCACGCCCACCTCGTCGCCGATCATCGGAAGCGTGTTGAGAAGGTACGGCGAGGCATGCGCGAGGTTATCCGCCTGCGCGCCCGAGTTGATCAGCAAGATCTTCTTCCGGGCGGCGATCGGCGCCACCGCGAGCGTCGGCCCGGAGTAGCTGCAAAGCACGGCCACGACATGGTTGAGATCGGCCATGCTGTTGAAGTCCAGCACGGCCTGATACGGCTTCGCCTGATGATCCTGCACGATCATCTCGATCTTGTGGCCGTCGATCCCGCCCTTCTCGTTGGCCTGGTCGACCGCGAACTGGATACCGTCGCGTTCCAGCCCGCCGATCACGCTGCCGGGTCCGGTCAACGGCAGCATCGCGCCAAGCTCGATCGTCTGGGCACGGGCCGGCAGGGCGAACAGGCCGAGCCCGAGCGCGAACAGCAGGTGACACGGTTTCAGGGTCACGATGCGCGGCCTCATTCGTCGCACACCCGGCCGTCATGGGCGGCCATGAAGTGCAGCATGTGGCCGGCGCACGCCGCCGGGGCGAGGACCCAGATCATGTGGAACTGGTTGGCCAGGTGCACGAGCAGCAGGTTCGTGACCTTCGCCTTCAGCACGTCCTCCTGCCCGCTCGTGGTGAAGCGGCCCTTGCTCGGATACAGGCCCAGGACCGGCGCCTTGATCCGCGAGAGCACCGGCTCCGCCTCGACCTTCGAGGCGAGACGCGACATGGCGATCAGGACGTTGACGTCGGACTTGCCGATCTCGTTTGAATACCATTCGAGCAGCGCGGGATCGGTGCCGGGCGGAAACCGCGTCGCCATATTGGCCTTGGCCGCCCAGCCCGCCGAGCCGAGTTCGCGCAGCGCGTCCTGCCAAGACGGATACTCGAACGCGAACATCTTCTGCGTCGTCTCGTTGATACGCAGCGGCGCCGACAGCAACGTGAGGCTGCGTACCCGTTGCGGGTGCTCGGCCGACAGCACCATGCCCAGGATGCCGCCCAGCGATTCTCCGGCGTAGTGAAAGCTCGACGCGTTCAGGCTGTCGGCGATCGCCAACAGGTCGGCCTGGTAGTTCTCGACGCTGATGCCGGCGACGAGGTCGAAATCCTTCGACGACTGCCCCAGGCCGCGTAGATCGGGACAGACGACGCGATAGAATCGGGCGAGATACGGGATCAGGCTGAACCAGAAGCGTCCCGAACGGCCGTAGCCGTGTTGCAGGATCAGGATCGGCGCGTCGCTCCACGGATCGGTGTAATCGTGCAGCGCGTAGTGCAGTTTCACGCCATCGCGCGCGGTGACAAACGGCATCAGCCGGTCCTCCCAATTTCAGTGAACGAGTTTGGGAGCTTCGCGCCGTTCCCGCAAGACGAGGCCGCTCAGAGGTGTCGCCCGCGTTCCATGATCTCGAGTGCGTATTCGCGGTACGACATGCCGAGTTCCTCGGCCCGCGCGAGCCGACGCAGCGCGATCTCGCGCGGAGGGGTCTTCCAGGCCTTCTTGTGGGCCTTCCGCCAGCAGAATCGCCGCCACGATACGTGGCGATCGGGTTCCTCGACCGCCATCGGCGGCCCGCCATTGTGGCCCAGCAAGGGCCTGTCGATCGTCGGCGTCGAATCCACCCTGTGTTCCCTTTCCACCAGCCCGTCTTGCCCGATGCCCCGCTCGCGCCCTAGGCTCGATAGCCAAACAAAATCGATGCGGCCGGTCGGCCGTCAGGGAGGTATTCGATGTCCAAACGCCGGCTTGCCGTCAACCCGCTTCGTGTGCCCGCGATCCTGCTCGTTGCATGTCTCGCCGCCCTCGGCGGCTCCGCCATCGCGGCCAATCCGACCCAAGGTGTTTCGGACACCGAGATCGTGATCGGCACCACGACTGACCTGTCCGGCGTGACCGCGATCCAGGGCGTCAATAACTCCAACGCCATCCGGATGGCCTTCGATGACGTCAACGCGAAGGGCGGCATCGATGGCCGCAAGATCCGCTATGTCGTCGAGGACACCCAGTACACGGTGCCGCGTGCCGTGCAGGGCATGAACAAGCTGCTGAACCAGGACCACATCTTTTTCGCGCTGGCCGACGGCGGCACGCCGCTGAACCAGGCGCAGCTGCCGATGCAACTCGCCAAGGGCGTGCCGAACGTGTTTCCGCTGACCGCCGCGCGGTCGATGTACGAGCCGTTCAACCGGCTGAAGTTCGGCCAGTTCGCGTCGTACTACGACGAGATGCGCGCCGGCGTGAAGTATTTCGTCGAGCAGCGGCACCGGACGAAGATTTGCGCGATGTATCAGGACACCGATTTCGGCCGTGACGTGCTGGCCGGCATCGTCGCCGAGGCGAAGGCGCTGAACCTCCCGGTCGTCGCCACCACCGCGCACAAGCCGACCGACGTGGAGTTCAACGCCGCCGTGCAGAAGCTGCACGACGCCGGGTGCGACTTCATCGGGCTGGGAACGATCGTTCGCGACACCAACATCATCATCTCGACGGTCCGCAAGCTGGGCTGGAACCCCGACCTGGTCGGCCAGTTTGCCTCCTACGACACCGCCGTCGCCTCGCTGCCGGGCGGCGCCTCGGAGGGCACCTTCTGCATGACCCCCGTGCTGTACGCCTATCCCGACGATCCGCGTCCCGCGGTGCAGGCGTTCGCCAAGGAATACACCGCGCGATTCGGCATCGCGCCGAATTTCCACGGCGAGGTGGGCTACTCGGCGGCGCAGATGGTGATCCTGGCTTTGCAGCGCGCCGGCAAGGACCTGACCACCGACAGCTTCATCAGCGCGATGGAGAGCATCAACGACTACACGGACATTTTCGGGACCACGTACAAGCTGGGACCGAACCAGCACCATGCCGAATCGGCGTCATTCCTGACGGTTGTGAAGGATGGGCGCTGGGTGCCAGTGACGACCGAGCAACTGGCTTACTGATACCGGTCGTCCCCGCCTCCCCCTCGTCATCGCAAGCCGGAGGCGAAGCGATCCAGGCCCACCGCTCCGGCGCGCGGGCCTGGATCGCGCCGGCCCTGCGCGCCTCGCGATGACGGGGGAGGCTCGGAGGGCTCGCCATTAACGTCCGGGTAAGCGGCCTCTCCTAGCATCGCCTTGCGGCAGGACGCCGCGGGGCCGGTGATGATGCGGTTCGGGAACCCGAGAGACGAGGGAATTTCGCGATGCAGCCCCTGATCCAGGGGCTGCGCGCGCTCGGCGCCGTGCGCCTGGCCGCGATGGGCGTCGTCGGGGTGGCCGTGCTGGGATTGCTCGCGATCCTCGCGCTCACCTCGACCCGCCAGCCGATGGCGCTGCTATACGGCGGGCTTGATCTCAACGACGCCGCACAGGCCGCCGATCAGCTTGCCAAGCAGCACATCCCGTTCCAGCTGGCTGCCGGTGGCGCGGCGATCATGGTGCCGGCCGATCTGGTGCCCGAGGCGCGCGTCGCCCTCGCGAAGGCCGGCCTGCCGGCGGGGGGATCGGTCGGCTACGAACTGTTCGACCGCGGCGCCGGCGGCCTCACGAGTACCGAGTTCGAGCAGCGGATCGCCCAAACCCGGGCACTGGAAGGCGAGCTGGCCCGCAGCATCCGCGCCATCGACGGGGTGCGCGCTGCGCGCGTGCATCTGGTGCTGCCGCAACGCGAGCCGTTCGCGCGCGAGCAGCAGGAGGCAAGCGCGAGCGTGCTGCTGACGATGGCCGGTGCGCAGCGGCTCGACCGCGAGGGCATCCAGGCGGTGCTGAACCTCGTGGCCGCCGCCGTTCCGGGGCTGAAGCCGCACGACATCGCCATCGTCAATTCGCGCGGTGAGTTGCTGGCGCGCGCCGGCACCCCGGTCGATGCGGTCGGCGGCGGCGCCATGTCGGGCGAGGAAATGCGCCGCGCCACGGAGCTGCGGCTCGCCCGCGCGGTCGAGGAGATGCTGGAGCGCAGCGTCGGACCGGGTCACGTCCGGGCCGAGGCGGCGGTGGTCATGGACTACGACAAGGTCCGCGAAACGCAGGAGAAATACGACCCTGACGGCCAGGTGCCACGCAGCGAGCAGAGCACCACCGACGCGACGAAAAGCACCGAGCCGGGGCAGACCGTGTCGGTGCAGAACAATCTGCCGAACGCCGACGCCGCCGCCGCGACGGGGGCCGGCAACCAGGAGAATCGCCAGGAATCGACGACCAACTACGAAATCAGCAAGACCGTCCGAACGCTCATCCGCGACGAACCTCGGATCGGGCGGATCAGCCTCGCGGTGATGGTCGATGCGGCGAAGGCGCACACCGACGCCGACCTCGCGCGCATCGGCGACCTCGTGAAGACCGCCATCGGTTTCGATGCAAAGCGTGGCGACGTGGTGCGGATTGAGGCGATGCCGTTCGTCGCCGACGAGGCCCCCCCCGAGCCGGCAAAGCCCGCCTTGCTGGGCATGCATTTCGAGAAATCCGATGTGATGCGCCTGGCCGAGCTGGCGTTGTTTGGCCTCATCGGGATCGTCGCGTTGCTGACGGTGCTTCGCCCGATGGTCGCGCGGCTGACCACGTTGGGGCCGATGGCGTTGGGACACGGAGCGGCGATGGGCACGGCGCTGGGTGGCGGCCCGGCCGGCGCGCTCGCCGGTCCCGCCGGACGCCTCGACGCCGCCGGACACGACGCGCCGGCGCTGCTGGAGGACGAGAGCATGGTGAGCCTGTCGCAGGTGGAGGGGCAGATGCGCGCCTCCTCCATCCGCCGCATCACCGAGCTGGTGGAGCGCCATCCGGAGGAGACGATGACGATCGTGCGCGGCTGGATGGGCCAGGAGAACACCTGAAGTGCTGAAGATCGACGACTACCGCTCGCTCAGCGGGGCACAGAAGGCGGCGATCCTGATGCTCGCGTTGGGCGAGGAGCAGTGCGCGCGCCTGTTCGCCCTGATGCACGACGATGAGATCAAGGAGGTCTCCGCCGCGATGGCCCAGCTCGGCAGCGTGCGTGCCGACATGGCCGAGCGGCTGTTTGTCGATTTCACCGCCAGCATGGGGGCGGCCGGCAATCTCGTCGGCAGTTTCGAGGGCACCGAACGGATGCTGGGAAAAGCCCTCCCGCGGGAACGGGTGTCGCAGATCATGGACGAGATCCGCGGCCCGGCCGGGCGGACCATGTGGGACAAATTGGGCAACGTGAATGAAGCCGTCCTCGCGAACTACCTCAAGAACGAATACCCGCAGACCGTCGCGGTGGTGCTGTCGAAGGTGCGCGGCGATCACGCGGCGCGCGTGCTGTCGCTGCTGCCTGAGCCGTTCGCGATGGAGGTGGTGATGCGGATGCTGCGGATGGAGAGCATCCAGAAAGACGTGCTGGACGGGGTCGAGAAGACGCTGCGCGCCGAGTTCATGTCCAACCTCGCGCGCAGCACGCGCCGCGACGCGCACGAGATGATGGCCGACATCTTCAACAATCTCGACCGCGCGGCGGAGACGCGCTTCCTCGCCGCGCTGGAGGAGCGCAACCGCGAATCGGCGGAACGCATCAAGGCGCTGATGTTCACCTTCGACGACCTCCGGCGCCTTAGCTCCGCCAGCGTGCAGGTGCTCATGCGCGAGGTGGAGAAGGACAAGCTGCCGATCGCGCTGAAGGGCGCGTCCGAAGCGGTCCGCGACCTGTTCATTACCAACATGTCGGAGCGTGCGGCGAAGATGCTGAAGGAGGAGATCGACGGCCTCGGGCCGGTGAAGCTGCGCGCGGTGGACGAGGCGCAGGGGGCGATCGTCGCGCTGGCGAAGGACCTCGCCGCGCAAGGGGCCATCGAGATCAGCGAAAGCAAGGACGAGGAACTGGTGTACTAGAAATGAGCGGACTCATGGACTCGATCGCGCGCCGCGGTGGGCGGACAAGCGTGCTGTTCGACGAGGATTTCGATTTGCCGGGTGCCCCCGATCCGGAGGTGATCTCGCCATCCGCCGGAGGGCTGCTGACCCACGCCGACCTCGCGGTGGCGCGCACCGACGCCTGGGCCGAGGGTCGTGCGTCCGCCCGCGCCGAGACGGTGCTCGCGGCGGAAACCCTCACCGAGGCGGCGGCTTGCCTTGCCCGTGAGGTCGCGGGGCTGCGCGCGGCGTTGCGCGATGAGGCGGAGGCGAACGCCGATGCGATCGCGCGGTTGCTGCTCGACACGCTGGCGGCGCTGTTTCCCGCGCTGTGCGCCCGCAACGGCGAAGCGGAGGCGCGGGCGGTGGTGCGTGCGCTGCTGCCTGGTCTGTCGCTCGAACCCGAGATCGTGGTTCGCGCCAGCCCGGCGCTCACCGAGGCGCTCACCGAGGAGGTCGCGCGCGCGCTGTCCGACGAAGCGGGGCGCGTGCGCGTCCTCGCCGACCCGGCGATGGCCGCGGGCGATGTGCGGCTGCGCTGGCAGGGCGGCACGGGTTGGCGGGACGGTGCCGCGTTGTGGGACGAGGTCGCCGCCGTGCTCGCGCCCGCGGGATTGCTGAGCGTGAAGATACCGGAGACCGCTTATGGCGAATGAGATGGAGCTTGCCGAGCTGCCCGACCCAGCGCCGCCCGCTTCGGACACCGACACCCCACGCTCCGCCCGCGACCTGGAGGCGGTCTACGATATCCCGGTCACCGTCAGCGCCGTCCTCGGCAAGGCGACGATGCAGGTAAGCCAGCTTCTCAAGCTTGGGCGCGGCGCGGTGGTCGAACTCGACCGCAAGCTCGGCGAGGCGATCGACATCTACGTCAATAACCGCCTGGTCGCGCGTGGCGAGGTGGTGATGGTCGACGACAGCCGCCTCGGCGTGACGATGACGGAGATCGTCAAGGCCGACCGGGCGCCCTGAGATGCGCGTCCTCATCATCGGTTCCCTGTCCGGCGAACTTGGGCAGGCCGGGCGGATCGCGATCGCGCGCGGCGCCAGGCTCGACCAGGCCGACGACGCGGCCGGCGCGCTCGCGCATCTGCGTGCCGACGCGCGCATCGACCTGGTGTTGTGCGACGTGGTCCATGATGTTGGCGCGGTGGTCCGCGCACTCGCCGCCGAGCGCATCGCCGTCCCGGTGGTCGCTTGCGGGACCGGCGATGACCCCGAGGCGGCGGTCGCCGCCATCCGCGCCGGGGCGCGCGAGTTCCTGAGCCTGCCGCCCGACCCCGACCTGATCGCCGCCATCCTGCAAGCCGCCGCCGGCGAAACCCACGCGCTGATCGCCCGCGATCCCGTGATGCAGGCGGCGATCCGGCGCGCCGAGCAGGTCGCGCCGTCAGAGGCCTCGGTGCTGATCGGCGGCGAATCGGGCACCGGCAAGGAGGTGTTGGCACGCCACATCCACCGCCGCTCGCGTCGTTCGGGCGGTGCGTTCGTCGCCCTGAACTGCGCCGCGATTCCGGAGTCGCTGCTGGAATCGGAGCTATTCGGCCATGAGAAGGGCGCCTTCTCCGGCGCGCTCGCCCGCCGCGTCGGCAAGTTCGAGGCCGCCGACGGTGGCACGCTGCTGCTCGACGAGATCAGTGAGATGGACGTGCGCCTGCAAGCCAAGCTGCTGCGCGCGGTGCAGGAGCGCGAGATCGACCGGCTGGGCGGGGCCGGGCCGGTGAAGGTGAACGTGCGCATCCTCGCGACCACCAACCGCGACCTGCTCACCGAGGTGGCGCGCGGCACGTTCCGCGAGGACCTCTATTTCCGTCTCAACGTGGTCAGCCTGCGCGTTCCGCCCTTGCGCGAGCGTCCAGGCGACGTCGCCGCGCTCGCCGAGCATTTCGCCCGTCGCTACGCCGAAGTGAACGGGCTGCCGTACCGCCCGGTATCACCGGCAGCCCTCATCCGGCTGACCGCGCATGGCTGGCGCGGCAACGTGCGCGAACTGGAGAATACCATCCACCGCGCGGTGCTGCTCGCCGACGGCGGGGCGATCGGTCCCGAGGCGATCGAACTGGCGCCCGGCCCGGGATCGCCCGCGCCGCCGAGTGCCGCCGGCATCGCCGCCCTGGTCGGGCGCACGATGGAGGACGTCGAACGCGACCTGATCCTGCACACGCTGGGCCACACGATCGGCAACCGCACCCACGCCGCCACCATCCTCGGCATCTCGATCCGCGCGCTTCGCAACAAGCTCCGCGACTACGCCGCTCAGGGGGCGCTGGTGCCGCCCCCTGGGCAGGCGGCGTGAGGCAGGCGTGGGTGTATCTGATGACGAACCGGGCGAACGGCACCCTGTATGTCGGCGTGACGAGCGATCTGGCACGGCGGGCGTGGGAGCATCGGGAGGGAGTGACGGAGGGGTTTACGAAGCGGTTCGGGTTGAAAAGGCTCGTGTATGTCGAGCGGCACGAGGATATTCGGGCGGCGATACAGCGAGAGAAGACGGTCAAGCATTGGCCCAGACGCTGAAAGCTTCAGCTGATCGCGTCGATGAACCCGAACTGGGACGACCTCTACGACCGTCTCTTATGACACCACAATCAGAAATACCGTCATGGCCGGACTTGATCCGGCCATCCAGCGGACTTGCCCTCCTATACGAACGTCCGCTGGATTGCCGGATCAAGTCCGGTAATGACGGTGAAAATATCAAGTCCGGGGGCGGGCACGAC
>JBDTFI010000378.1:0-4981 GCA_039938035.1 Acetobacteraceae bacterium
TGCCCCCTTATGAGGGGTTCACACCTGCCTGGGGCCAGGTCAGCGCCGAGCAGCTCTGGGGCCGCGCCCATGCCGATGTCATCAAGAACGGCATGACGCCGGCGGCGGCTATCGACAAGGCTTTCAAACGGGCCGAGCAGATCTTCGCGAACGTCACATCAGGCTAACCCTGACGAGGCGAGCATGAGTAGTACGGAGCAGTCTCTCGTCGTCGGTCGGCCGGGCGCAATCGGACAATCGCTCCGGCGCGCCTGGCACGGAGGCCTGCGAGGCTCCGAGTACAGCTGGGCAATCGCCTTCACGTTGCCTTACGCGGCGGTCTTCCTCGCGTTCGTCGTGTATCCCGTCGCGTATGGTCTCTGGCTCGGCCGCGACCCGGCCCTGTACGGCGAACTCGCTTCCGACCCGATATACCTGAGCACGGTGGTGAACACCCTGCTCTACGTGGGGATCGGCGTGAACGTGAAGATGTTCCTGGCCTTCCTGCTGTCGGGCTTCTTCATGCGCCGCGACTGGTGGGTCAGGGTGGTTCTGCTTATTTTCATCCTGCCCTGGGCGATGCCGGCGCTTCCCGCCGCGCTTTCAATTCACTGGATGCTGAACGGCCAGTGGGGCCTGTTCAACAATTTGCTGTGGTCCGTGTTCGGCCTGGACGGCCCGATCTGGCTCAATTCGCGCTGGCTCGGGCTCGGAAGCAACATCGCCGCTTATATCTGGAAGTTCCTGCCGTTCTGGACCGTGATCTTCCTGGCCGGCCGGATGGCGGTTCCGCGGGAACTCTACGAGGCCGCCGACGTCGACGGGGCGACCGGCTATCGCCGCTTCGTCCACGTTACCTTCCCGCTGCTGGCCAATCTCTATCTCATCTGCACCCTGCTCTCCACCATCTTCTCCCTCGGTGACTTCACCACCGTCTACTTCGTCTCCGGCGGGGGGCCGGCGATGTCCACCGAGGTCCTCGCCACGCTTGGCATCCGTGAAGCCTTCACCGTCGGCAGACCGACTCTCGGCATAGCGGCGGTGATGTCAGCGCTCCCGGTGATGATCCCGATGGTGATCTACCTGATGCGCAAGCTGCGCACGACGGAGGTGCAGTTGTGAGCCTTGCCCTGTCCGCGGCGCCGTCGGCGAACCGGCCGCGCTACCGGTTGCGCCGCGCCCTGACGGAGGCCGCCGCGATGGCGCTCGGTCTCGTGCTGGTGATCTGGTCGCTGCTGCCGATCTACAACATGGTGCTGATCTCGCTCGATAAACACAACGACATATTCAGCGGTGCCATCTGGCCGCCGCAGCCGTCGCTCGAGAGCTTCCGCGTCGTCTCGACGGAAGGCTACTGGTATCTTCAATATTTCTGGCACCAGTACGCGAACAGCATCTACGTCGGCGTCGCCACCACATTCCTGACGCTGCTGATCGGCTCGCTGACCAGCTTCACGGTGGGGCGAATGCATCTGCGCAAGGGCTGGTTGATCACCAACGCGGCACTGCTGACCTATGTCATTCCTGCTTCGTTTCTCGCGATCCCATTCTACAGCATCATGCAGACCTACGGGCTTACCGACAATCTCTGGTCGGTCATCGCCGTCTATGTCACCTTTGCCACGCCCTATGCCATTTTCATATTCCAGCAATACGGCAAATCCATTCCGATGGAACTCGACGAGTCGGCGCGAATCGACGGCGCCTCTCCGCTTCAGGTTTACCTGCGTATCTACCTGCCGCTGATGGCGCCGGCCCTGGTCGCGGTCGGTACGTACGCGCTGCTGCTCGCCTGGAACGACTTCCTCTATCAGTTCCTGTTGCTATCCTCGAAGCAGAGCATGACCGTGCCGGTCGCCCTTGCACAGTTCCTCGACAGCGATGAGGCACCGTGGAACTACATGATGGCAACCGCGATCCTTTACGCGCTGCCGCCGGTGGCGATTTACTATACCTTCCGCAACCGCATGGCGGCGGGCCTGACCACGGGCGGCGTCAAGGGGTAAGGCGCCGCCGCGGCGACTCGAGACGTGTCGATGAGCGTTACGCAGCAGGTTCTCGCGATCGGAAGGCCAAGGGAGGTCGGCCAGCCGCGGCGCCCCTCTTGGGGCGCCCGACTTCAGGGCTCGGACACCACCTGGGCGATCGCATTCATCGTCCCCTACGCGGCCGTATTCGCCGCGTTTGTCGTCTATCCCGTTGCGTTCGGGCTGTGGATGGGCAGCAGGCCGTCACTTTACGCCCTGCTGTTCTCCGATCCGCTGTATCTCACCACCGTGGTCAACACGCTGCTATTCGTCGGCATCGGCGTGAACGTGAAGATGTTCCTGGCGTTTTTGCTGTCCGGCTTCTTCATGCGCCGTGGCTGGTGGGTCAGGACCCTGCTGGCCGTCTATCTGCTGCCCTGGGCCTTACCGTCGCTGACCGTCTTCCTGTCCATCCACTACATGCTTGTCACCCAGTGGGGCCTGCTCGACAGCCTGTGGCGCGCCGTGTCCGGCAGCGACGGACCGCTGTTCCTGACATCGGTTCGGCTCGCGATGGGGGCGAACATTGTCGCCTACATCTGGAAATGGATGCCGTTCTGGACGCTGATCTTCATTGCCGCCCGAATGGCGATCCCGCGGGACATCCATGAGGCGGCCGAGATCGACGGCGCCACCGGCTACCGGCGTTTGATCCACGTTACCTTTCCATTGCTGGCAAACGTCTATTTCATATCCACGTTGCTCTCCACCGTCTGGACGCTTGGCGATTTCCCCACCGTCTACTTCGTCTCCGGCGGGGCTCCGGGGCGGACCACGGACGTGCTGGCCACCTACGGATTCCACGAGGCGTTCGATTTCGGTTATCCGAACCTCGGCGTGGCGGCGATGATGTCGGCGCTGCCGGTGCTGGTCCCAGTGGTGATCATGCTGATGCGGCGGATCCGGATGACCGGGGTTCAATTGTGAACACGCGCTTCCGCCGGCGGCGGCTGTTGGGCAAGGCCGGGGCGGCTTTACTCGGCATCGCGCTGCTGCTCTGGACGCTGCTGCCGGTCTACAACATGCTGTTGATCGCGCTCGACGCGGACGGTGATGAGTTCACCGGCAGCCTGTGGCCGCCGGACCCCTCGTTCGAGAGCTTCCGCGTGATCTGGACCGAGGACTACTGGTACCTCGAGCATTTCTGGCACCAGTTCGGCAATAGCGTTTACATGGGTGTGGCGACGATGGTGCTGACCGTGCTCATCGGCTCGCTTGCCAGTTTCGCGCTGGGCCGGATGCGGCTGCGCAAGGGGTGGATGCTCGGCGACGTCGCGCTGCTGACCTATGTGCTGCCGACTGCCTTCCTGGTAATCCCGTTCGTTCACATCATGCACGTCTACGGGCTCTCGGACAGCCTCTGGGCTGTTATCGCGGCGGAAGTGGCCTTCGCCACGCCGTACGCTATTCTGATCCTGCATCAATACGGCAAGCTGATCCCGATGGAGTTGGACGAGTCGGCGAAGGTCGACGGCGCATCGCCGCTTCAGGTGTATCTGCGCATCTATCTGCCGCTGATGGCACCCGCGCTAGTGGCCGTGGGCGTCTATGCGCTGCTGCTGGCGTGGAATGAATACCTCTACCAGTACATGCTGCTCTCATCGCCGCGCAACATGACCGTGGCGGTGGCAATCGACCAGTTCTTCGACAGCGACGAGGCGCCGTGGAACTACATGATGGCCGTCGCTATCGTCTATTCGTTGCCGCCGATCGCGATCTATTTCGCGCTTCGCCGCTACATGGTGGGCGGCCTGACGATGGGCGGCGTGAAGGGATAGGCTACGGCGCGCGCGCGCGCAGACCCGCCAGGTCCGCGTCCGCCACCACCGGCGCCTCGTCGAGCAGGAAGCAGGCGGCCGCGCGCCGTGCATCCACGCGGTAGAGCGGCGGGATCGCCGTGGCGCAGCGCCCCAGCGCCACCGGGCAGCGATCGGCGAAATGGCAGCCACCGACGCCGCCATCGGCCAAGGCGGGCGTCTCCACCGCGCCCCAGTCGCGGGTCGTGCTCACTTGCGGGATCGAGCCGATCAGCAGCTTCGTGTACGGGTGGCGCGGATGCTTGACCACCAGCTCCACGTCGCCCGCCTCGGCGACCGCGGCGCGATACAGGACGAGGATCGTGTCCGCCACCTGATAGGCGGTCGCGAGGTCGTGGGTGATGTAAAGGATCGAGATGCCCAGTTCCTCGCGCAGCTTTTGCAGGCTGCCGAGGATCGTCGCGCGCAGCGAGGCGTCCACCATCGAAACCGGCTCGTCGGCGACGATCAGCCGCGGACGCAGCAACAGCGCACGCGCCACCATGATGCGCTGGCGTTGCCCGCCCGATAATTGATGCGGATAGCGGCCGAGGATCTCCTCGGGCCGCAAACCGACCGCGTGCAACGCCTCCTCGATCAGCAGACGCCCGGCGGCCCTGCTCCGCGCCAGGCGAAACCGCCGAACCGGCGTCGTCAGCACATGGTCGACCCGATAGAACGGATTGTAAACCTCGTACGGGTCCTGAAAGATCGCCTGCACGTCACGGCGAAACCCCCGCCGCTCCACTGCCTTCAGCGCGTGCAGCTCACGACCGTTATACACCACCGTGCCGCTCGTCGGCTCGATCAGGCCGAGTAGCAGGCGGGCGAGCGTGGTCTTGCCGCTGCCGCTCTCGCCGACCACGGCGGTGATCCCCGGTCGCGCCGGGTCGATCGTGAAGGAGAACCGCTCCAGCGCCACCTTGCGCCCGAAGCTCTTGGTCACCTCGCGCAGTTCGATGATCGGATTCATGCGAGATGGCACGCGACGCTGGCGCCCGCGCCGATCGCGCGCACCGCGGGTTTCTCCGTCCGGCAGCGTTCGACCGCCATCGGACAGCGCGGGTGGAACGCGCAGCCCGACGGCAATGCGCGCAGCAACGGCGCGAGGCCGGGGATGCCGCGCAGTGTCCCCTTGCGCTCCAACGACGGCAGGCTGTCGATCAGCAGGCGCGTATA
>JBDTFI010000379.1:0-2833 GCA_039938035.1 Acetobacteraceae bacterium
GCCCTCGAAATAGCGCCGCACGGCGGCGACCGCCTCGGCCACCTCCGGCGTGGGTGCCCCGGGTTCGGCGTCGGGCACGCGGCGCAGCAGAAGTCGTTCCGTCGCTTCGGCGCTCCGCGTCGGCAACTGGAAGCGCGTGATGCCGACGTCGCTCCAGGCGATGCCGCAGAAGCCGCTCGCGGTTTCGAAGATGAGATAGCGATGCGCTGTCCGGCCCATGCCGTGGCCCCCTCCGTCCAACATGAAAATCGTGGGGCCAAGGCGGGAATTCAACACAATCCGCGCGTCAGCCTCGCAGCGACGCCCCCAGCCGATCCAGCAGGAATCCCGTGCCTTGCTCGCGCGCGCCGGCGTCGTCGTAGCCGTCGAGGAAGGCGGCTTGCTCGGTGACCACCAGCCGGGTGCGCCCCCGCCGGCCGCAGTTCCAAAGTGGCCAGGGTCGGCCGGCCAGATCGAGGTCGTGTTCACCCTGATCTTCGGGCGGTTCTACCTGAAGGAGCGGCTGAACCCGGGGGATGCGCGGGGGTTGCTGCTGGTGATGGTCGGTGTGGTGCTGATCGTGCTCGGGGGACGGTAGGGGGCGGCGGTTGGACGGATGGGTCGTCGGAGAACGAGGCACCGCGGCCGCGCCAAGACATCCGCTCCCCCGGCCTTCTGGGACATCCAGGCAGGCGACCGAATGGCGGGTGCTGGCCGAGGAACGAACCCGCTGGGCGGGAGGGGTGCGGGTTCTGATGCCGGAGTGGAGGCCCGGCCGTTGTGCCTGGTTTGAGCCCGTCCGGGGGTGGGCGGAGCATTTCGGCTCTTTCAACCGAGAGGAGCCAACCGATGAACGACCCCAGTCCCGCCACCGCGATCAGCCCGCTGCGCCAACGTTTGATCGACGATATGAACATGCGCCGGTTCTCGCGAGAGACGCAGCGCGACTACATTCGCGATGTCGGACGCTTCGCAACGTTCCTGCGGCGCTCACCCGATATGGCGACGACGGATGACGTGCGCCGCTTCCAGATCGAACAGCGTGATGCCGGCGTGCCGACGCCGACCATGAGCAGCATCGTCTCGGCGTTGCGGTTCTTCTTCACGCATACCATCGACCGGCCCGACCTGGCGCGCAAGCTGATCCGGTCGATATCGACAGCGAGCGCATGCGGATCCGGGTCGAGCACTCATCGTCACCGGCCAGGTCACCCGATCCGGCAACGACTCGGACGGATCGCGCCACGCCTTACGAATCAGCCGGATGCATCGCCGTGCCCGCGAGGGCAGGGGTCACGCGGTACCGATCGGTCGGCCTACTTGCAGGCGGTCACCATGATCTCGACCAGCAGCCGCGGGTCAGCGAGTTCGGCTTCCACGCAGGCGCGCACCGGGGCGCCATCGGCCGGCAGCCAGGCGGTCCAGACCTCGTTCATCGCCGCGCGGTCGCCGATGTGCTTCACCCAGATCTGCGCCTGAAGCAGCCGGGTCTTGTCGGTCCCGTGGGTCTCCAGCAATTGGTCGATCTGCGCCAGGACCTCGGTGGTCTGGGCCTTGATGTCGCCCGCCGGGTCGCGTGCCGTGGTCCCCGCGAGGAAGACGAAGCCGTGATGCTCCACGGCCTTCGACAGGATCTTGTTGGGCTCGGTGCGGATGATCTTGCTCACGGACGCCTCCTGGCTGCGCAAGCCCGGTTCTAGGCATGCCGCAAGCCGATCGGCAAGCCGCGCCTTTACGGAAACAACCCGCGCACCTGCTTGGCGCCGCGCACCTTGTTGATCCCGATCGCCATCGCCGCCGTGCGATGCGTCACCTTGTCACGCTCGGCGCGCGCCATGACCCGGGCGAAGGCGCGGTCCAGCACGTGGTACAGCCGGCTCATGACCTCGGGTTCGTCCCAGAAGAACTGCTGGAGGTCCTGGACCCACTCGAAATAGCTGACGACGACCCCGCCGGCGTTGCAGAGGATGTCGGGGATCACGAAGATCTCCGGCCGCTGCGCCAGCACCTCGTCGGCATCCGGCGTCGTCGGCCCGTTGGCGCCCTCGGCCAGCACCCGGCAGCGCAGCCGCGCCGCCGTCGCGGCGTCGATCGCCCGCTCCAGTGCCGCCGGAACCAGGATATCGCAGGGCTGGACCAGCAATTCGGCCGGATCGAAGGCCAGTTCGTTGGAGAAGCCGGCCAGCACGCGTTTCGCCGTCTGGTGATGAACCAGAGCGGCGACGTCGAGCCCCTTGGCGTCGAAATAGCAGGCGGTGTGGTCCGACACGCCGATGATCTTCACCCCGCGCTCCGCGAGGGCCTGCGCGGCGACGCTGCCCACGTTGCCGAACCCTTGGATGATGGCGGTCGCGCCGACCGGAGCCAGCTCGATCCGCTCCAGCGCGCGGTTCACCAGATAGGCGACGCCCCGCCCCGTGGCCTCCCGCCGTCCCTCGGTGCCGCCGCAGGCAACGGGCTTGCCGGTGACGATCTCGGTCACCGTCTTGCCCTGGTACATGGAATACGTGTCCATGAACCACGCCATCACCTGCTCGTTGGTCCCCATGTCGGGCGCCATCACGTCGATATGCGGGCCGACGAAGGGGATCATCTCCTGCATGTAGCGCCGCGAGATCGCCTCCAGCTCGCGCGGGGTCAGCGCGTAGGGATCAAGCGTGACGCCGCCCTTGGCGCCGCCGTACGGAAGGCCGGCGAGGGCGCATTTCCAGCTCATCCAGATCGCCAGTGCCGCCACCTCGCCGAGGTTGAGGTCGGTCGAGTAGCGAGTGCCACCCTTGGTCGGGCCGAGCGTCAGATGGTGCTGCACCCGGTAGCCCTCGAACACCGCGACCCGCCCATCCTCCATATGAAT
>JBDTFI010000380.1:0-7548 GCA_039938035.1 Acetobacteraceae bacterium
AGATAGACGGCCGTCACGAAGATCACCAGTAGCGCCGCCAGGAGGGCAACGGTCGAACCCGCCACCCGCATGATGTCGTGCGGCAGCGAGATACCGCTCGCGCCCGCGCCCCCGACGACGGAGTCCAGCCCGAAACGATGCAGGAGGGTCTGCAAGCCTCCCAACTGGCCCGAGACCTGGGTCCAGAGTTGCTGACCCTCGGTGGCGAGCCGTGGCCCGATCCAATAGGCGCCCCCGTAGAGGAGCGCGAGCAACAGCAGGAATACCAGCAGCACCGACAAACCGACCGGCAGGCGCGTGTAACGGTGCAGCTGATTGCCCAGCCCGCGCAGCATGGTCGCCATCAGGACGGCGAGGAAGATCACCAGGAACGCATTCGACAGCGCCCAGATCAGGGCGACGACGCCCACGACGATGAAAGTGGCGCGCAGGATGTGCGCGATGGTGACGGTCGGGTTGGGCGTCGCGGGTTCCATGTCGCGGGCAGAACGCGCGCCGGTTGCGCCCGTTCCGGGCCGGCGCGGAACATGGACATGCCTCGGGTTTCGGCGCACACACCCGCGCCGCGCGAGCCGAGGGGGGACAGGATGCCGCAGACCGAGCCGGGCCGCTCCGAGGATCTGCTCGACGAGCTGATGGGCTGGGTGCGGATCGAGACCCCGACCACCGATCCGGCCGCGGTCAACCGCTTGATGGACGTGGCCGAGGCCGAGCTTGCGGGCGCCGGTGCCGAGCTGACCCGGATTCCCGGCCGCGACGGCTTCGGCGACAACCTGATCGCGCGGATCCCGGGCCCAAAACGACGAGGAGATGCCAAGCCTGTGTTGATCGCCGGGCATCTCGACACCGTGTGGTCGCATGGGACGCTGGGCACGATGCCCGCCCGGGTGGACGGCAAGAAGGCGCACGGCCCCGGCATCTACGACATGAAGGCGGGCAGCTTCCTCGCGCTACACGTGGTGCGCGCGATCCTGCGCCAGAAGGTGAAGACGCCGCGCCCGATCGTGCTGCTGCTGACCCCCGATGAGGAGGTCGGCAGCCCGACCTCGCGCGAATGGATCGAGCGCGAGGCGGCGCAGGCCGCGCGCGTGCTCATTATGGAGCCGGCGGGCGCCGGCGGGGCCTGCGTGACCGCGCGCAAGGGCGTCGGGCGTTTCGTGCTGCGGATCGAGGGGCGCGGGGCACACGCCGGGGGCGCCTTCCAGGACGGGGCCTCGGCGGTGGTCGAACTCGCCTATCAGATCCAGGCGATCCACGCGATGGTTGATCTCGACCGGGGAATCACGCTGAACGCCGCGCCGGTCTGGGGCGGCACGCGGCCCAACGTCATCCCGCCCGAGGCGGGCTGTGAGATCGATCTTCGGGTCGCGACCGCCGCCGACGGCGAGGAGATGGAGCGCCGGGTGCTGGGCCTGACCGCCCGAACCCCCCGTTGCCGGGTCGTCGTCGAAGGCGGCATGAACCGTCCGCCGTTCGCCGAGACCCCGGAGATCGCCGCGCTCTACCGCCAGGCGCACGAAATCGCGCGCGCGGTCGGCGTCGACCTGCCGAAGCAGAGCCGGGGCGGCGGCTCGGACGGCAATTTCACCGCCGCATTGGGCATTCCCACGCTCGACGGCCTTGGCTGCCCCGGCGCCGGGGCGCATGTCAGCGGCGAGCACATCCTGTGGCAAGACCTCGCGCCCCGCGCGGCGTTGTTGGCCGGGCTGCTGGAGACGGCGGCGTAGGCGTCAAGGGATCGATCGCGCGATCATCGGCCCCAGCGTGGTCGCAACCGCGACCGGCAGTTTCTTCCATAGGCGCGGTCCCCAGGAATAGGCCGGATCGTCCGGGTTCGGCGTCGTGCGCGTCCCGGCTTCCTGGTTGGTGTACCACCATAGCGTCTGCTCGCGCCCACCCCATTGCATCTTGAAGCGGTGCGTCCCCGAGCCGGGCGAGCAGCGGCCGAAATTGAACACCTGGAGGTTCTGCTCGACGCAGCGTTCCATCAGCCCCGCGTAGACCAGCATGTTCGGCGCGATCCGGTTGTGCGCGGTGAGCGAGGAAGCCCAGACGATCTCGAACTCCTCGCCCCAGGTGAATCCGGCGCCCCCGGCGACCGGCTCCTCGCCCAGCCAGGCGCAGGCGAACAGGCTGGAGTCGGGGAACACCTCGGCGATCGTCTCGAACAGGCGCCGCGACTGCGTCGGCGTGCCGAGGTCGCGCATATGGCGCGCGAACACGGCAAAGAACGGGGCGAGCTGATCGGCGCCGAAGCGCATCGTGACGCCCTCTTTCTTCGGGCGCCGCACCTGGGCGCGAAGCTTCGAGGGGAAGATCTTCCACAGCCGGTCGACGTCGCCGGGAAGATCGAGCAGCACGGTGATCTTGCGATGCGAGACCGGCATCTCGATCGGCAGCGCGAACCGGCTTCGCAGTTCCAGCAACGTGGCGCCGTCGCGTTCCGCGATCCGCCGCGCCTGCGTTGCCAGCGCGCGGACCGCTTCATCGGAGCCCAACGGACCACCGTAGTTGAGGAACGGCATGGATACGAGGAAATGTCCGAACAACCGGCTTTTGACCCGCACCATCGGCAGCACGCCGGACAGCGCGCCATCCTGCTCGGCGGCGAGATACAGGCACTCATGACCCAAGCCACGCTCCAGCACCGTCTTCCAGCCATGCAGGTGGAAATGGGTGTAGCCGGGCACGGAGCGAACGAACTGGTCCCACGCCGCCGCGGGGCCGGTGAACGGAAGGACGCGCATGGCGGAGAGTGGCCCGGTTGACGCCGCCGTCTAGCATCCGGGCCGGGCAACGGAAAGCCGTTTGACATCGCCCCGCCCCGCCCCTATAGGCCGCGCACTGCCGGGAACGTGGACGGACCTTCGGGGTCCGCGCCCGTCGCGCGTGCGTTTCGCGCGCGGCCTACCGGTGCAACAACAAGCCGCGAAGGAAGCCGCGCCGCAATGACCAAGCGCGTCGAAAGCAAGTACAAGATCAATCGCCGCCTCGGCGTGAACCTGTGGGGCCGCCCCAAGTCGCCGATCAACAAGCGCGATTACGGTCCCGGACAGCACGGCCAGCGCCGCAAGAAGGTCACCGACTACGGCGTGCAGCTCGCGGCCAAGCAGAAGCTGAAGGGCTATTACGGCAATATCGGCGAGAGGCAGTTCCGCAAATACTATGAGGAGGCGGTGCGCCGGAAGGGCGACACGTCGGAGAACCTCATCGACCTGCTGGAGCGCCGGCTCGACGCGGTCATCTACCGCATGAAATTCGCCATCACTCCCTTCGCCGCGCGCCAGTTCGTCTCGCACGGCCATGTCCTGGTGAACGGCAAGCGGCTGAACATTCCCTCCTACATCGTGAAGGACAACGACACGATCGAGGTGAAGGAAAAGTCGAAGCAACTCGCCGTGGTGCTGGACGCCGCCCAGAGCACCGAGCGCGACACGCCGGAATATATCGAGGTCGATCACCGGGCCATGAAGGGCCGCTTCGTGCGCTCGCCCAAGCTGTCGGACGTGCCCTACCCGGTGCAGATGGAGCCCAACCTAGTGGTCGAGTTCTACTCGCGGTAACGTAAACCCCTCCCCTAACCCCTCCCGCAGGGGGAGGGGAATTAGCGGGAGCGACGCCTTGCTTCTCCCCTCCCCTTGCGGGAGGAGCTGGGGGAAGGGGTCGCTGTAAGGCATCGAAGCCTCATGACCGACAACGCGGCCGAGATCGCCCGCCGCCGGACCTTCGCGATCATCTCCCATCCCGACGCGGGCAAGACCACGCTCACCGAGCAGATCCTGCGCGCCGGCGGGGCGATCCAGCTTGCGGGCTCGGTGCGCGCCAAGGGCGAGCGGCGCCGGACGCGCTCGGACTGGATGGGGATCGAGCGCGACCGCGGCATCTCCGTCGTCACCTCGGTGATGACGTTCGAGCACGCCGGCTGCGTGTTCAACCTGCTCGACACGCCCGGCCACGAGGATTTCTCCGAGGATACCTATCGCACGCTGACGGCGGTGGATTCCGCGGTGATGGTGATCGACGCCGCCAAGGGGATCGAGGCGCGCACGCGCAAGCTGTTCGAGATCTGCCGCCTGCGCGACATCCCGATCATCACCTTCATCAACAAGATGGACCGCGAGAGCCGCGACGTCTTCGAGTTGCTCGACGAGATCGCGGCGACGTTGGCGCTCGACACCGCGCCGGTGACATGGCCGGTCGGGCGCGCGGCGGATTTCGCCGGCACCTATGATCTGCGCGCCCGCGAATTGCGGCTCAACGCCGATCTCGCGCAATCCGATCCGCGCCTCGCCGCGCTCGGCGAGGACGTCGATCTGGTCGGCGCGGCACTGCCGGCATTTGATCGGCAAAGCTTCCTGGAGGGGCATCTGACGCCGGTGTATTTCGGCTCCGCGATCAAGGGGATTGGGGTCGCCGACCTGCTCGCGGGCCTCGCCGAATACGGCCCGGCACCGCGCGCCCAACCGGCCGACGTGGGGCCGGTCGCCGCGACCGAGCCACGGCTGACCGCGCTGGTGTTCAAGATCCAGGCGAACATGGACCCCAACCATCGCGACCGCATCGCCTTCGCTCGCGTCTGCTCGGGCCGCCTGGTGCGCGGGATGCGGCTGAAGCAGGTCCGCACCGGCAAGCTGATCCCGCTGCACGCGCCGCAATTCTTTTTCGCCCGCGAACGCGAACTCGTCGAGGAGGCGTTCGCCGGCGACGTGGTCGGCATCCCCAATCACGGCACCTTGCGGATCGGCGACACGCTGACCGACGGGGACGACCTGAACTTCCTCGGCGTGCCCTATTTCGCCCCGGAAATCCTCCGCCGCGTGCGGCTTGATGACGCGATGAAGGCGAAGAAGCTCCGTCAGGCGTTGCAGGAACTGGCCGAGGAGGGCGTCGTGCAGCTGTTCCGCCCGCTCGACGGCGCGCCGCCGATCGTCGGCGTCGTCGGGACGTTGCAGCTCGACGTGTTGCAGGCCCGGCTGGGCGCGGAATATGGCGTCGGCATCGGCTTCGAGGCGACGCCCTATTCCGTCGCGCGCTGGGTCTCCTCGCCCGACAAGCTCGCGCTCGCCCGCTTCGTCGTCGAGAATCGCGCGCAGATCGCCGAGGACGTGGACGGCGATCCGGTGTTTCTGGCGACCTCCGCTTTCATGATGCGGCGCACGACCGACCTTAGCCCGGGGCTGGCTTTCCGCGACATCAAGGACGTGCTGAAGGAGAAGGCCGCGGCGTAGCAACCCAGGGGGAGGGCCAGCCCTGGCGGGCTGTCGATAGCCAGCCAAAGTGGCCGGTGCATGCAGCACTCGGTTTGTCCGCTCCGTTCTGGGTTTGGCCTCGGGCCATGGCCGAGGCCAAACCGCCGACTCCGCCGCTACCGCGAACCGCGCGTTGCGCTGTGCCACCTAGACCGGACAGATCGCCCGCTACCCACACCCTTTCGGAATACACCTTGGCGGGCTCGTCCGGCGAAGCTATAAGCCGCGCCGTTCCGGTCCTCACGGGGCGAAGTCTTCGGGGACGGTTCGGAAACGACCACAGGACCGGCTGGCATGATGGTAACTCTTCCCCCCGATTACCGACCCGGCGCGGAAGAGGAGTTCATGAACCCGATCCAGACGGAGTATTTCCGTCAGAAGCTGCTGCGCTGGCGTACCAGCCTGCTGCGCGAGGCGGACGGGACGCTGCTCAGCCTGTCGCAAGGCGGCATCCATGAAGCCGATATCACCGATCGTGCCAGCGTGGAGACCGACCGCGCCCTTGAACTCCGCACCCGCGATCGCGCCCGCAAGCTTATCGCCAAGATCGACCAAGCGCTGCAACGTATCGAGACCGGCACGTACGGGTACTGCGAGGAGACCGACGAGCCGATCGGCCTGAAGCGCCTGGAGGCACGCCCCATCGCCACGCTGTCGATCGAGGCACAGGAGCGCCACGAGCGCATGGAGCGCGTGTACCGCGACGATTGACCTCGGCGCGCGTGCCGGTGACAGACGCCGATGACCAATCGCTTCCTGCGGATCGCCATCATCTGGCTGATCGGGCTGCTGACCGTCTGGGTGGTCGAGCCCTACATCATCGATGCCTGGTGGGCGGCGATCGACATCTTCCGGGTCGCCTCACCCTCGGTCGTGCATGTCTATGCGCGCGCCGCCGCGCCGGTGATGTCGGCGAACGGCGAATTCGTGCTGCAAACCGGCTCCGGGATCATCTGGGACGCGGCGGGCGACGTGGTCACCAATCAGCACGTCATCGCCGGGGGCACCGTGTTCGGGGTGCGCCTGACCGGCGGGGAACTGGTGCGCGCGCGCCTGATCGGTGCCGCGCCCGCCTATGACCTCGCGGTGCTGCGGCTGGAGCGGCCGCGCTCGGCGCTGCGCCCGCTGGCCATCGGGGAGTCCGGCAACCTCCTGGTGGGCCAGTCGGTGTTCGCGATCGGCAACCCGTACGGGCTCGATCAGACGTTAACGTCGGGCCTCATCAGCGCGCTGCACCGGCGCCTGCCGGAGAGCACGCGGACCGAGATCACCGACGTGATCCAGACCGACGCCTCCATCAATCCGGGCAATTCCGGTGGCCCCCTGCTCGATTCCGCGGGACGCATGATTGGGCTGAACACCGCGATCCTGTCGCGATCGGGCGCCTCGGCCGGCATCGGGTTCGCGATTCCGGTCGACACGGTGAACCGGATCGTCCCCCGCCTCATCAGCACCGGCAGCGTGCCGACCCCGGGCATCGGCATCGTCTCCGCCAACCCGGCTCTGGCGACCCAGCTCGGTCTGGAGGGCGTGGTCGTGTCGGACGTGGTCCCCGGCACGCCGGCGGCGCGATCCGGTCTGCAAGGCATGGACCCGGCCACCGGGACGATCGGCGACATTATCACCGCGGTGAACGGTCAGGCGGTCAGCACGGTCGCGCAGCTCAGCCGACAGCTTGACGGCGTCGGCATCGGCAAGACGGCGACGCTGACGGTCGTGCGCGACGGCCGGAGCCGGAGCGTGGAGGTGCAGGTCGCCGACGTCTCGCCGGCGGCGCTGGGCGACTAGCTCTCGGCTTCTCCGAACACGTCGGTCCACGATGCGCGCAGTGCGGCGTCGGCTTCCGCCATGCTGACCCGGACGCCTATTGCGTGCAGGCTGGTGACGCCGTGCTCGCTGATCCCACACGGCACGATGCCGGTGAAATGCGATAGATCGGGATCGACGTTGAGCGCGACGCCGTGCCAACTCACCCAGCGGGTGATGCGCACGCCGATCGCGCCGATCTTCGACTCGGTGCCGGCGGCGCGGTCGGCCACCCAGACGCCGATCCGGCCCGGCCGCCGTTCGCCGTGCACGCCGAACCGGGTGAGTGCCCGGATCAGCCACTCCTCGAGCCCGGTCACGTAGCTGCGCACGTCGCGCGGCCGCACGGTGCGGTGCGGCCGGCCCAGATCCAGCATCACGTAGGCGGTGCGCTGTCCCGGCCCGTGATAGGTCCACTGCCCGCCGCGCCCGGCGGCGAAGGTCGGGAAGCGGTCGGGTTGGGCGAGATCATCCGGGCGGGCGGAGGTGCCGG
>JBDTFI010000381.1:0-5676 GCA_039938035.1 Acetobacteraceae bacterium
CGGCAACGCGGCCCATGCGGCGGGATCGATCTGCGCGGCGCAGCCGGTGACGACGATGCGCGCGTCCGGGCGTTCCCGGCCCGCGCGGCGGATAGCCTGGCGGGCCTGGCGTTCCGCCTCGGCGGTCACGGCGCAAGTGTTGATCACGATCGTGTCGTCCAACGCGGCAGCGTGGCCGCGCATGACCTCGCTCTCGTAGGCGTTCAGCCGGCAGCCGAAGGTCACGATCTCGACGCTCATCGGGGATAGGCGTCGAGGTCGACGCTGCCGGCGAACGCGGTCGCGACCGGCCCGGTCATCAGGACATGCCCGCTGTCCAGCCACTCAATCCGCAACTCGCCGCCGTCGAGGACCATCGTCGCGAGCCGGCCGGTGAGGCCCCGGCGATGCGCGTTCACCAGCGCGGCGCACGCGCCGGACCCGCAGGCCAAGGTCAAGCCGGCGGTTCGTTCCCAGACCCGCAACCGGATGCGATCGGGCGCGAGCACCTGGGCGACGCCGATATTCGCCCGCTCGGGGAACAGCGGATCGTGCTCAAGCCTTGGGCCGAGCGTCTCGATCGGGACCGAAGCGGCATCGGGGACAAAAAAGGTCGCGTGCGGGTTGCCCATGCTCGCCGCCGCCGGGTCGGCGAGCACCCCGGCCTGAATGTCGAGATGCAACGTGTCGCGCGGCACGGCAAGCGGGATGTCGCGCCAGTCGAGGCCCGGCTTGCCCATGTCCACCGCGACCCGATCGGGCGCCAGGACATCGGCGCACAGATCGCCCGCGACGGTGCGGATGATCTGCCGACCTCGCCCGTTCTCCCGTGCCAGCAGGGCGGCGATGCATCGCGTGGCGTTGCCGCAGGCTTCCGCCTCACTGCCGTCGGGATTGCGGATGCGCATGAGCACGTCCGCTCCCGCCGGCGGCGGTTCGAGCGTGATGAACTGGTCGCACCCGATTCCGAGCCGCCGATCGGCCAGTGCCGCGGCCCGCGCCGACGTCAGGACCAGCGGCGTGGCGCGCGCGTCGAGGACGACGAAGTCGTTCCCGCAGCCGTGCATCTTGAGGAATTGGGTCGGCATCGAGAGCGATATAGAGGGGTGCGGGCCGGTTGGCGATGATCCCGCTCCTGGCGGACCTGCAACCGGGTTCAACGCCGCGCGGCTCTCCCGCTCGAATTGCGGCGCTCCTCCTCCGCGCGAACGGTATCGAGCAGGAATTGTGGTCCAAGCGCGTCAAGGCTCGCCACGCCGAGTTGGCCCAGCACCAGATCAACCTCGCGTTGGGGGATGGACACGGCTTTCTTCACGCCCTCCAACCCGCCGGCGGTCGCGCCGTACAAGGTGGCGCGGCCGGTCAGCACGAAATCGGCGCCCATGCACAGTGCTGCAACGATGTCGGAGCCGCGGCGTATCCCGCTGTCCAGCAGCAGCGGTACACCGGGCCCGACGGCGGCGCGAATCATCGGCAGCATGTCCAGCGGCGATGGCATCATGTCCAGTTGCCGCCCGCCATGGTTGGAGACGATGAGCCCGTCCACCCCCATTTCCATAGCGATGCGCGCGTCTTCCGGGTGCATCACGCCCTTCAGCAGCAACTTGCCGGGCCAAGCGCTCCGAATGGCTTCCAGATCGCGCCAGGTTTGGCTCGGATCCGGCGTCTGGCTGGCGAACAAATCGGCCACCTGGTCCGGCGTGGCATCTTTCGCCGCGTAAGGTCGCCAATTGCCCAGCATCGGCAGACCGCCAGCGCGATAGTAATTCCGCACCCAGGCCGGGTGCAGCATCGCCTCCAAAATCGTCGGCAGGGTCATACGGAGCGGGCGGACGAATCCATTACGACGGTTGCGCTCGCGATTCGACGACACCGGAACGTCACAGGTCACGGCGAGTGTCGTCAGGCCGCAGTCAATGGCGCGCTTGACCAGATCGGCGGCCACCTCGCGGTTGCGTGCGCCGTAGATCTGATACCACAGGTTCTTCCCCGCCAGCTTCGCGCCTTACTCCATGGAGGCGTTGGACGCGCCGGACATCAGATAGGGAACGTCCGCGGCCTTCGCTGCCTCGGCCAGATACAACTCCGCGTCGCGGCGGAAGGCGCCGGCCATGCCAGTGGGCGCGATGCCGAACGGGCTGGCGTACGCGCGGCCGAGCAGCGTGGCCTTCTGCTCGCGTTTCGAGGTGTCGACGTAATAGCGGGGCACAAGGCGCAGGTCGCGGAAGGCATTGGCGTTGGTGCGCAGGCCGACTTCGTCCTCCACGCCGCCTTCGATGAAGTCGAACATGATCTTCGGCAGACGGCGTTTCGCCATGCGCTTGAGGTCGTCGATGTTGAGCGCACGGTCGACGCGGTTCATGTGTGTTCCGTTCCTTCCAGCGGGCGAACGGAGCCGCCCGTTACCCGGGCGACAGCACGTGGATGACCCGGCTCGCGATCATGTCCTTCGTCTTCGCCCCGTACGCCGCCATGTGCGGGGACTTCGCGTGCGCCGCGAGCGCCTCCGGGTTCTCCCATTTCTCGATCACCAGGAAGGTGTCCGGGCCGAACTTGGTCTGGAACCCGCCCATGCCCTCGGCATCCACTGCCGGGCCGTATTCGATGCAACCCTTCTCGGCATGAACGGCCGGTATATTGGCGCGGAACGCGTCGAGGATCGCGGCGCGCTTGCCGGGTTGGGCGGTGATGATGGCGATGACGTGGATCATGGGTTCTTTCTCCTGCTGTGTCAGTTGGCGAACCGGCGCACACGTCCGGCGGTCATGCCGCCGTCGATGACAAGTTCCGATCCGGTCATGTGGCGGGCGGCGTCGGAGGCCAGGAACAGCACGCCGTTGGCGACGTCCTGCGCTTGTCCGGCTTCGCCCATCGGCACCTGCTCGGCGGCGATCGCGTCGGGATCGAGGCGCGCGTTTCCGCCCGGCGGCAGCTTGCCCCAGATCGGCGTGTCGATGATGCCCGGATGCACCGAGTTCACCCGCACCCGGTTCCCGGCCTGCGCGCATTCCAGCGCCACCGACTTGGCGAACAGCCGCACCGCCCCCTTGGTCGCGCTGTAGCCGGCGAGCCCGGCCGAGCCGCGCAGCCCAGCGACCGAGGACATCATCACGATCGACCCGCCGCCGGCGCGCGCCATCGCCGGGATAGCGTGCTTCACCGACAGGAACACCCCGTCGACGTTGATCGCCATCTGCCGGCGCCAGTCGGCGAGGCTCATGTCCACGACGGGACCCATGATACCGATGCCGGCGTTGGCGACCAGGATGTGCAGCCCGCCGAACCGCTCCTCCGCCAGGCGGATCACGCCCGGCCAGCCGGCCTCGTCGGTCACGTCGTGGGCGAGGAACAGGCCGCCGATCTCGGCCGCCAGGGCTTCGCCGGCCGGATCGAGGTCGGTCACGAGGACGCGCGCGCCCTCCCGCGCCAGGGTCCGCGCACAAGCGGCGCCGATGCCCGAGGCACCGCCGGTGACGATCGCGACCTTGCCGGCAACCTGCCCCATCCCGCGTTCTTCCCCCATCCGCGCACATTTGGCGGCATCGTCGTCGTCGAGGCAATCCGTCGGGGGATGGTAGCTTCGATACCCCCGTTATGCGAGATAGAGCCCCCTCAGCGCCCCGTCGCGGCCGCGAGCACGGCCAGCGTGCGGCCCAACGCCTCCATCCGGAAAGGCTTCTGGAGAATGGGCCGATCGAGGTACGGCTCGCGCAGCGCCGTCCGGCCGTAGCCGGTGACGAAGGCGAACGGGATGGAGCGCGCGGCCAGCGCGTCGGCGACGGCGTAGCCGCTGGCGCCGTGGCTCAGGTTCACGTCGAGCAGGGCCACTCCGACCGGGTCGGCCTCGATCAGCGCGAGGGCTTCGGCGACCGTGGTGGCGGGGCCGATCACGACGCAACCCAACTCGGCGATCATGTCCTCGACCAGAAGGGCGACGAGCATCTCGTCCTCCAGCACGAGGACCCGCAGCCCGGCCAGCGGGGCGTCATGGTCGCGGCTCACGCCGGCACCGTCGCGGCTGGCATCCGAAATTCGATCTCGCAGACCAGCCCGGCGGGGTCGAAGTCGAGACGGGCATGGCCATGAAGCTCCATCGCCAGCCCGCGCTCCAGCAGGCGCGAGCCGAAGCCCCGGCTCACCGGCGGTGCGACCGGCGGCCCGCCGGTCTCCGTCCATCGCAGATGCAGCCACGGCGTGCCATCGTGGCCGTCCGCCATCCGCCAAGCCACCTCCACGCGGCCGGAATGGCACGATAAGGCGCCGTGCTTCGCGGCGTTGGTGGCCAGTTCGTGCAACGCCATGCCGAGGGCGAGCGCGGTCTTCGGGCCGAGATGCACCGATTGGCCGCGCAGGGTGACGCGGGGCGGCGCGTCATCGCCGCGAAAGGCCGACAGCCCCGCGCGCGCGATGTCGCGCAGGGCCGCGCCCCGCCATCGCTGCTCCGTCAGCAGATTATGGGTTTGCGATAAACTCATCAGCCGTCCGGTGAACCGTTCGCCAAGATCGGTGACGGAGCCGGAGCCACGAAGCGTATGGCGGGCGATCGATTGCACCGTGGCGAGCGTGTTCTTCACCCGATGGTTCAATTCGTCGATCAGCATGGCCTGGTGCGCTTCCGCCCGCTTGCGCTCGGTCACGTCGCGGGTGAAGCCGACCATCCGCCGACCCCCGCCTGATGGGTCGCGCACGAAGTGTCCGTGCGTCTCCAGATCCACGATGCGTCCATCCTTGCGAATGATGCGGTAGGCTGCATACCCGGTGCCGTCGGCGGTGCGGAGGCGGGCAAGCTCCCGACCCACCCGTGGGCGGTCCTCGGGGAGGACGATGGCGAGCCACGCCGATATCCCGCCGGCGAAGTCGGCGTGGGCGTAGCCGGTGACGCGCTCCAACTCGCTGCCGAACACAAGCTCTCCGGTATCGGCATTCCAGTCGAACAGCAAATCCCCCGAGGCGCGAACGGCGGCCTCGTAGCGGTCGCGCCAAGCCGCGGACGTGGCGCTCGCCTCCCGCCGGGCGCGTGCCAGATCAAGATTCGCGCGAACCCGGGCTAGCAATTCGCGCGCCGCGAAGGGCTTCGCCAGATAGTCGTCGGCGCCGGCATCCAGCCCCTCGATCCGCGCCTCCTCGCCCGCGCGGGCCGACAGCAGGATGATCGGCAGCTCGCGCGTGGGCCGCGCGTCCCGCAGCGCTCGCAGCAGCCCGAGGCCGTCCAGGCGCGGCATCATCACGTCGGTGAGCACGAGATCGGGCGGGTCGCGCATCGCCGCCTCCAGCGCCGCCTGTCCGTCGGCCACCGCTTCGACGTCGTAGCTCGCCGCCAGCAATCGGCGGACGTAGCCGCGCATATCGGTGTTGTCCTCGGCGAGCAGGACGCGCGGCCGCGCCGGCGCGGCCATCGGCCCGGTCTCGGCCGGACCGGGATCGCCGGGTAGCCAGTGCAGCGCCTCCGCCACGAACGCCTGCGCGCCCACGGCGGTCGAGACCGCCTGGCGCGGGGCGCCGATGCGATCGGCGGGAAGATGCGCTGTGCCGAACGGAACGCGTACGGTGAACACGCTACCCTCGCCGGGCACACTTTGGACGCGGATCGTCCCGCCGTGCAGCCGGACCAACTCCTGAACCAACGCGAGACCGATCCCGCTGCCTTCCACCGTCCGCCCGCGTGTGTCTTCCACGCGATAGAATCGCTCGAACAGG
>JBDTFI010000382.1:0-3098 GCA_039938035.1 Acetobacteraceae bacterium
AGCGCCACGGTGGTACTGATGGTGATGTCGCTCGCCGCCACATCGGTGCTGCCGCTGCACGCGGCGTTGGCGATGACGCTCGGGGCGAATCTCGGGACCGCGATCAACCCGTGCCTCGAGGGCGGGGTCGGCGGGGATCGGGAGGCGCGGCGCCTGCCGCTGGGCAATCTCGGATTTCGCGTCATCGGCTGCGCCTGTGTGCTGCCCGCGCTCGACCCGGTCGGGCGGTTTTTCGCCGCCCTGGAACCCGATCCGGCGCGCGCGGTCGCCGACTTCCACACTTTGTTCAACCTCGCCTCGGCGGTGGTGTTCCTGCCGCTGCTGTCACCGTACGCGGCGCTGCTGCGCCGCCTGCTCCCGGCTCGCGCGCAACCGGTCGATCCGGCGCGGCCCGCCTATCTCGACCCTGGCGCGCGCGCCAACCCGGTGGTCGCGATCGGGGCGGCGGCGCGCGAATCGCTGCGCCTCGCCGACGTGCTGGAGTCGATGCTGGCCGGTCTGCGCGATGCGTTGCGAAAGGCCGACCGCAAGCGCATCGGCGAGACGCGCCGGCTGGACGACGTGCTGGACGCGCTGAACGCGGCGGTGAAGACCTACCTGATTTCGCTCGATCAGACGGTGATGACCGAGGCCGACCACCGCCGCGCCAACGAGGTCCTTTCGTTCGCGACCAACATGGAGCAGGCCGGCGACGTGATCGAGCGCAACCTGCTCGGCCAGGTCGCCAAGCTGAACAAGCGCGGACTCGCTTTCTCGGCCGAGGGGTTGGCGGAGCTGCTCGCCATGCTGGACCGCTTGGTCGCCAATCTGCGCGCCAGCGCGATCGTGTTCATGAGCGACGATCCCCGCGCCGCGCGGCTGCTGGCCGCCGAGAAGCAAGGGTTTCGGGATCTGGAGACGGCGGCGACGGTGGGGCATTTCGACCGGCTGCGCGCGGGGCGCGTGGCGACCGCGGAGACGAGCACGCTGCATCTCGACATGATCCGCGACCTCAAGCGGGTGAACGCCCATCTGGTCGCGGCGGCGGCGTATCCGGTGCTGGAGGGCCAGGGCGAGTTGCTGGCCTCGCGCGTCAGGGAGTAGATCGACCCCTCCCCTTGTATCTGGCGTTTGGCGCTGCGGATGAAGGCATCGAAGCAGCGAGAGCGTTGACGCTCAGGCGCGGCAACTGACCAAGGCCGGATGCAAGAAGGTGCTCCGAGACGTGCATGTGAGCGGGGCCAAGACCGGCCGCGCGCGGCTTCGCCGGGTGATCGAGGCGCTTGAATCGGGCGAATGTTGCAAACCTCAGGACTTCCCGATTTTCCGAAAATCCTGACCGTAGCGTCTATGCAGCAAATCACCGCTCCTCGGTGACGACCGTCAGGTAACTTTCCTGCAACGGCGCAATTCGCTCTACTTCGCCCACGACCCTCTTCCAATCCGCATCGCCGGCCATGCTTTGCCAGGCGCGTTCATGGGTCGCCAGGTCCGGATAAGTGATGACGATAAAAATCTGCCCCGCATGGGTACCAGAGTGGCAATAGCCAAAGCTGTGCGCGACCGCACCGTATTTTTTCAGGAGCGGAATGCCCTGCTCACGCAGTAGTAGCAGTTGTGGGTCTTTGTAATCGCCTTTCCGGCGAACGACCATATTAACCGCCATTATTTTTGTTTCCTCGTTGCGCACGTTGTATGACGGGTGCCGAGTCTAGCGCGAGGAGGCCCTCAATTGATAGCCGCCGCGCTTTGTCGCAAAAATCAAAACTTCCGTGCTCTCCGCAAGATACGAACGTAATGCCACAACCACACACCGCAAGGAACTGATGGCGGGCTATTACCGCATCATGCCGCGCATCATGGCTGGCATGCCTTCGCGGACGAACCCCGTGATCTCGCGCGCGTGACTCTGAATGACCTTAATCATGGTCGGATCGGTGGAGGTTTCCGTGACGCCGATGCCATCGGGCAAGGCCATCAGTTTCCTTTGGTAGCGCGTGCTATTCTCGAACAGCATCGGGACGCTCGCGCTCATCGGGTACGGAAACGCGTTCCCGGAGTCCAATCGCGCATACATCTCCGCGACGTGCGCCTGGATCAGCGTAGCGACCTTGGGATCGGCCGAGGTCGTGACAGCATGCACGCCGTCCGGGAGATCGGTAACGACGCGCCGCACGTCGGCGTGGGAGGCGAACAATGCCATACCCGTCCGCATGGCTTCCCGGTTCTCCGGTGCCATCATCTCCTGCATGCTGCCTTGGTCCATCATACTGGCGGCGCGCGCGGGGGTGGTGACGCGGAACCACGGCAAGCCCAGGCGGACGCCCAAGAGGCTCACGGCGAGACGGGCGGCACGGATCAGGGATCGGCGTTGCATGGGTCACCTCCGCAGGGCAGGATCGATCTTCTCGTCGCTAGGGCTTTTCGTGCGCCCTCACCTTCCGAACAAGTATTTTGCCAAGGCAGCGGCGGCGAGCACTAGCACGATAATGACGAGCAGCCATAGGAGCGCCATGCCCGACATCATCCCACCCATGCCATTCATCATAGTTTGCATCCCGCTGTGTTTGCACCGCAGACCGATCGCGCCAGGGACTTCATAGACGAAATTGTGGGTGGGCGCGCCTCAATCTTGTCTCGAAGCGCAAAGCTGCGGGGCCATGCGCTCGGAGCAAATCTCACCGCGCGCCTGACTGACGATCTGCCGATCTGCCAGCGGCTCCATTGGGCCACGTCCCCCCATGATGGCGGCGGCGATCATATCCGGCCAGCCGGTGCCGAATATACATCCATAGCCGCCAACCACCTGCAGCATCGCACAAGTCAAGTAGACCGTGTGAGAACTATGGACCGCAACGGTAGCAAACAACTATCTGTCGCCACGAATGGTATTTATGAACGATATCTTTTTCATGATCGGCCGTAGAATACATTAGGTCGCAGCCAAGGGGGCCGAGCGCGTTTTCACACGGTCTGCAAGAATTTCGGAACGCAAACGCCCCGGCGAGGACGGAGGTCGTGTCCCCGGACGTGGTGTAGGAGCTGTGGGTAAGTAGCCCGCTGGAGCGACCGCCAAGAGTCTGGCGCAGGCGGGCTACTTATCCATAGCGGTGGTCACC
>JBDTFI010000383.1:0-3845 GCA_039938035.1 Acetobacteraceae bacterium
CTCCGCCGCGGCTTTCGCCAGGCCGTCCGTCTCTGGCGCGCAGCCCCGGACGCAGCATCGACCGGGTTGACGGTTGCGGGTGATCGTCCGGTCGGCATCCGCCAGTACGCCACGATCAAGCAGCCGCTCCACCAGATCGACTTTGTCGCCCAGGTTGTAGGTCCGCCAAATCTCGCGCTTCATCGCCTCCGGGCTGCCGCCGCCGTGCAGCGAGATGACGGAGTACCATCCGCCGGTCTCCGAAGCGGTCAGATCCTCGATCAGCCGCACGACCTCGATCCGCTTGTCGTAGGGAACGTCCGCCCGCCCACCCAACAGCGCCGACAGGCTCGCCGCCGTCGCGGGATCGTGGTCCTCGTCGGGTCCCGGCAACGCGACCACCAATCCGCCCGACACATAGTGCGCCAGCCGATGCATGTCGTAGATCTGGCCCGCCAGCAGCAGCTTGCCGACATTGGCGAACACGATATCCGGCATCACCGCGCCTAACGCGTCTGCCGCTCCGTACACGGAGGCGGCGACCCCGCAGGCATAGAACCCCTCGACGATCTTGATGAGTTCTACCATCGCCTCGCGCATGTGCGCGTGGTCGTCGAAATCCGGCCCGTTGGCCTCCGTCATCAGCGCCCCCGCGCCGATCAGCAGATCGCCGAAGCCGGCGCGCGCGGCGATGCAGGAATGGCGATGGTGGCTGGCGTAGGTCTGCGCCAGGAACCCCGCCTGCTCCCACTCGCCGGCCAGGAAGACGCGCGCGTGGGGCACGAACACCCGGTCGAACACGATGACGCCGGTGGCCTGGCCGTAGCGCGAGCTGAACTTCGCCCCCGGATGGCCCGGCCGGCCCGCCGGGCGGGTAACGATTGTCACCCCGTCGGCATCCGCCGGCACCCCGCAGCAGACCGCGAAATCGGCGTCCTCGCGCGTCATCGCCCGGCACGGCATCACCAGGAACCCGTGGACATACGCCGCGCCGGTGACGATCGCCTTCACACCGCTGATGACGATACCGTCCACCCGGCGTTCGACGATGTGGGTATAGACGTCGGGGTTGGCCTGCGCGTGGGGCTTCAGCGATCGGCCGCCTTTCCCATCCGTCATCGCCACCGCCAACGTCAGATCTTTCGCTTGAGCCTCGCGCATGTAAGCGACAAAGCGTGCGTGGTAATCCGTGCCGTGCTCCGCATCGGCGCGATGCGACGCCTGGAAGATGCCGTTGAAGGCATCGTGGTTCAGATATCTCTGCGCGCACCCGCTTTCCTGGCACAGGAGGCGCACCGCTTCGAGCTTGCTCAGCAGATCGTTGGTGTCGCGGTTGACGTACATCATCCGGTTGACCGTGGCGCCAGTTCCGGCCTCCATTGCCGTCATCAGCCGGGCCAGTTCCGGCCGGCGCGCGAAATCATAGGTGACGCCGATCGCGGCGATGCCGGGGGCGAGGCGCGGCTCATCGGCGACGCTCTCCACACTTTCGCCGTTCAGGAACACGCGCGGGCGGAAGGCGCGCAGGGATTCGCGGCAGTCGGCGGCGGACATCAGCATGCGAAAGCTCCTATTTGTGGTGCTGCCTCAGGCATCGCAGCGCGTTCGTCCACGCCGGCATGCGCGCGGCTGATCGCGAGCAGGTTTGCGACCGTTGGGCGCGTCTCGTCGGCGCGCACCGCGATGGTGAGTGGCGCCCGCGGCGGGTGCGGGTCGGCGATCCGACGATACCGCACGCCGCCTAGGTCGATCCCCCGCATCGAGGCGGGAACGAGCGAAATCCCGACCCCCGCCGCGACCAGGCTGATGTTGGTGAGCATCCGTCCCACCTCGGTCACGATCCGCGGCTCGAATCCCGCCGCGCGGCACGCCTCCACGACATTCGCGTACATCCCCGGCGCCGCGTGACGGCGCACCAGGATGAAGTTCTCATCCGATAGTTCCCGCAGCGTCACCGCCACGTCGCCGCGCTCCGCCAGCCGATGCCCCGCCGGCAGCGCGACCAGCAAGTCCTCCTCCAGCAACTTGAGGAAGGCGATGCCGACCGGGCGACCCACCACCGCGCGGAGATAGGCCGCGTGCAACGCCCCGCTGGCCAGTGCATCGGTCAGATCGGCGGCGTTGCCTTCGTGCGGCCTGAACAGGACGTCGGGATAGGCGCGTCGATAGGCGCCCATGATGCTCGGCAGAAGCGGATGCAGGATGGCCGACGTGGTGAGGCCGACGACGATCTCCCCGCTCTGCCCGCGTGCCGCCATGACGGCTTGCGCGGCCGCCCGCTCGGACGCCGCCAGCACCGCCCGCGCCTCCAGCAGGAACGCCCGGCCAGCCGGCGTCAGCGCCATGCCGCGTGGCAGCCGCGTGAACAGGGCGACCCCCAACTCCGCTTCAAGGGCGCGAAGCTGCTGCGACAGCGGCGGCTGTCGCAGGCCCAACCGCGCGGCGGCGCGGGTGACATGGCCTTCCTCGGCGACCGCTATGAAGTAGCGGAGATGGCGCAATTCCACTTTCGCCATACCTCAAACGTATCAGAAAGCCCCGATCCGTATATTTTACATCTTCCGACCGCGTTGTCACCGTGCCGCCAGATTAAGGAGAAATCTCCATGTCGACGCGCGCGACCGTTACCGCCTCCGTCTTGTCGGGGCTCACGCTTCTGCCCTTGTCGGCGCAGGCCAGTCCCATCGATATCCTGTTCCTCGGCAACAGCTTCACGCATGGCCGCTATAACCCCGTCCGCAGCTACAATGCCGGGTTCGGGCCGAATTCCGTCCATGACCTTCTCTGCCTCTCGGCCGCTTCGTGCCGCCCGGCGGAAGCCGGCCCGCAGGTCGATCCCAGCCTCACCCCGCCCCCCGGCACATTGTCGCAGCAGCTGGCGTATCTCCAGGCGAACCCGTCGGCGCAGTACAACGAGCCGGGGCCGTATGGCGGCGTCGCCGGCATCTTCCTCCAGTTCACCAGGGACGCCGGTTTGAACTACGACGTGTCGCTGATCACGGTCAGCAGCGCGACGCTGACCGGCTTTCTGAACAACAAGGGCAGCGAAGCCGGCGCCCTGCCGCTGATCGAAAGCGGAAAGTGGGACAACGTCGTGATGCAGGACCAGAGCTTCCGTCCGCTGCCCAATCCGATCGTCGTCAACGGCAACTCTGTCGCCACGCGGGGCGTGCCGGCGGGCTTTCAGAGCGGCGTGACCGGCCTCGTCAACGGCATCGACGCCGCGGCATCGAAGGCCGGCAAGGTCGATCCCGCCGTCACCCTGTTCGAGAGCCAGCCGCTCGCCAATTACGGCTACGCCAGTTCCAACCCAAACAAGCCGATCTTCGGCAGCAGCACTGGCCCGGCGGGTAGCATCTACGCGCCTTATGTGGGCGACGCCGATCCCAACGCGGCGATGGCGAGTGATCTTCACAATGCCTATGAGGCGGTGGCGAGCGCGTACAATGCCGCCAATCCGGGCAAGAGCCATGTCGGCGTCGCGCTGGCGGGCGATGCGTGGGTCACCGCGATGAACCAGGGGCTCGCGGTGAGCGACCCGTATCTCGCGAACCTTCCGCCGGGCGAGGTCGATCTATGGGACAGCGACGTCCTCGATGCCTGCTGCACCACCCCGATCGGCTATCATCCAAGCGTCTTCGGATCGTACCTGAACTCGCTGGTGCTGTTCGACCAGATCACCGGAATCGACCCGGAGATGCTGGCCGCCGAATTCGATCCGACCAACCCGGATTACCTGGACTCGGCCTCGCTCGCGCTCGGCATCGCGCCTGACGTCGCCCGTCTGCTGGCGATGGCGGCCGCCGAGACCGTGGACGCCGGCAGGCCGGTGCCGGAACCCTCGGCGTTCCTGCTCCTTGCCCCCG
>JBDTFI010000384.1:0-5624 GCA_039938035.1 Acetobacteraceae bacterium
CGCGCTTTGACGATGCGCCTGGAGGAACGCCGGGCGCGTCACGCGGCGATGCTGGACGTGCTGCGGACCAACACGCTCGACCGCTGGCGCGACCGCTTCGAGGCGGACCTCGCCACCGCTGCGTACATCTCCTGACCGGGCACCCCGATTTCTTGTACGATTTCGCCCGCCTCGCTCCCGAATCCCGTACATCTTTCGCAGTCGCACAACGAAATCCTGTACAAACCGGCGCGCCGGGCGCCGCCATCCTGTACATCTTCCGTTAATCCATGCGCATCCTGTTCATCACCGCCAACCGCGTCGGCGACGCCGTGCTTTCGACCGGCCTGCTCGACCACCTGATCCGGGTCCATCCCGACGCGGCGATCACCGTGGCCTGCGGGCCGGAGGCCGTGGGCGTGTTCGCGCGGATGCCGAACTGGACGCGAACCATCGTGCTGACCAAGCGGCGCTGGAACGCCCACTGGCTGGGGCTTTGGGCGTGGGCCGTGCTTCGGCGCTGGGATCTGGTCGTCGATATCCGCGGCTCCGCCCTCGGCTGGCTGGTGTGGACGCGAGGCCGCGCGGCGATGCGCGCGCGTCCCGGCTCCAAGGCCGCCCAGCTCGGCGCGATCCTCGGCCTCGACCCCCCTCCCCTGCCCGTCACCTGGACCGCGCCCCCGGACCGCGCCCGCGCCGCGGCGCTGCTGCCCGCCGGCCCTCCGCTCATCGCGCTCGGTCCCACCGCGAACTGGCCGGGCAAGCTGTGGCCCCCCGAGCGCTTCGCCGCCCTCTTCGGCGCGCTCGCGGCTGGCGCGCTCCCCGGCGCCGTTCCGGTGGTGCTGGGCGGGCCCGGCGCGGCGGAGCGGGCGATGGCCGCGCCGCTGCTCGCGCTGCTGCCGGAGGCGATCGACCTGGTGGGCGCGCTGTCGCTGCCGGAGGCCGCGGCGTGCCTCGCCCGCGCCGATCTTTACGTCGGTAACGATTCCGGCCTGATGCATCTCGCCGCCGCCGCCGGCTGCCCAACGCTTGGCCTGTTCGGCCCCACACCCGCCGACGAATACGCCCCCGCCGGCCGTCGCGCCGTCGCGGTGCGCGCGCCGGACGGGGCGATGGCGGGGCTTACGGTGGAAGCAGTCGCTGTCGCGGCCGAGGCGCTGCTGGGCTCGCTCTCGACTCCCGGCGACGGAACACGAACAGCCGGCAGCCCGCGAAGCTGAGGATCGTGTAGATCGCCATGCCCGCCACTTGCGCGAGGTAGCGGCTGGCCGGCGACAGCGCCAGCACCGCGGCTACATTGGCGAGATACGCGACGCCGATCACCAGGACAAAGCGGACGAACGTCGCCGCGGACATCGGCGCGCGCTGGAAGGTGAACCTGCCGTTCAGCAGGAAGCTCACGACGAGTCCGACTGCGTAGCCCGCCGCGTTGGCCGCGAGCGGCGGCAGATCGAAGAAGCGTAGGCAGCCGAGGATGACGGCAAGGCCGGCCAGCGTGTTCGCAGCGCCGACAACGAGGAACGTGGCGAACTGGCGCCGCATCGTCACGCCGGCTTGCGGGCGCGGACATAGTACTGGGCACCGAGTGGGCACCAGGTCAGGAACCGCTCGATGGGCCGCAGCTTCGCGAGCAGCCTCGGAAAGAAGAGGCGGTAGCGCACCCGCGGCGCCTGCCAGCCAGCATCGGCGACCGATTTCGTGAGCGCCGTGGCACCGATGAGATGCGCGTTGACGTCGAAGGGACAGGTATTGACCGCACGCACGGTCAGCGGATTGAGCGGGTTATGCTCGAAGACGATGAGCAATCCTCCCGGACGGGTCACTCGTCGCAGTTCCCGCAGCCAGAAGCCGTGCCGCTCATGCGCGATGTGGTGGAAGACGCAGGCCGAGAAGCAAAGGTCGAAGCTGTCGTTCGGCAACGCCAGCCCCGCGGTTTCATCGATCGCGACCATGCGCTCGTCGCCGGGGAAGCGCGCCGATGCCATGCCGAGCGAGCGCGCTGAGACATCCGCGCATGTCAGGGCGCCGGACGGGAAATGGGTCCGGAAGAACGGGATCGAGCCGCCGATCCCGGCGCCGAAATCCAGGATGGCGTTGCACTGGATACCTTCCCGACGCGCCGCGCCCAGGGCATCCGCTATCTTGTACTCCGCGAAGAATTCCGGCTCTTCACCCGTAATGGCGATGTTGCGCGCGTGGTGCATCTGATAATCGGCGGCATGCTCATCGAATTCGACCGGTCCTGCCATCACTGCTCCCCGAACGAACTGGCTGGCACGACGCGCCGCGCCGGGTAAGATTGCTCTTGCTTGTGCCCCTCGGCCAGTTCTAATTCTACCCTCGATCGCTGGGAACAACAACGTGCCACTACCGGCCCCATCCCTGTCAGTCGTCATTCCCTGCTACAACGAAATGGATGGCATGGAGGAACTGGACCGGCGGGTCACCTCGAGTTGCGCCGCCGAGGCGGGCGCTGATTACGAAATCGTGTACGTCAACGACGGGTCGCGCGACGGCACCTGGTCCGCATTGGAACGGCTGACCCGTACCGATGCACACATCGTCGCTGTCGACCTCGCCCGAAACTATGGACACCAGATCGCGCTGAGCGCGGGGCTGCGATTCTGCCGGGGCGAGCGGATCCTGATCCTTGACGCCGACCTGCAGGATCCGCCCGAACTGCTTTCGCCGATGATGCGGCTGATGGATGACGGGGCGCATGTCGTCTACGGCCAGCGCCGCCGCAGGCCGGGAGAGACCTTGTTCAAGAAAGGAACCGCATCGGCGTTCTACCGGCTCCTGGGAAAGCTCGCCGAGATCGACATCCCGCCCGATTCCGGCGACTTCCGGCTGATAAGCCGCCAGGTGCTGGACGTCCTGAACGCCATGCCCGAACGGCATCGGTTCGTCCGCGGCATGGTGAGCTGGATCGGCCTGACCCAGGTGCCGATCCTCTACGACCGGGAGCCGCGGTTTGCCGGCGAAACCCACTATCCGTTCGGCAAGATGCTGCGCCTCGCGCTCGACGCCATCACCGGCTTCTCCATCAAGCCGCTGCGGCTCGCCTCGTATCTCGGCCTGCTCACGAGCGCGCTCAGCATCGTGATGGTCTGCTACACGCTCGTCGCCTGGTTCCTGGGCGATACGCTCGTCGGCTGGGCGAGCATCGCCACTATCGTTCTCGTCATCGGCAGCGTGCAGCTCCTCGTGCTTGGCGTCCTGGGCGAATATGTCGGCCGCCTGTACATGGAGGCCAAGCAGCGGCCGCTGTTCGCGGTCGCTCAGGTGCGCCGATCAGAACCTTATCCCGCGCACTCTTCCCCCTCTCCGCCCCTGGGCGGAGAGGGGCGGGGAGAGGTGGGACACGGCGCAGTGACCCGTACAGACGACTTATCCCGCATGATTCCCCCCAGGATATGAGCTACTCGACCTCTTCACGCTCTAGGTTCGATGCCGCAAGCGTCATCGAGAGACCCGGCTCAACGACCGCCGGACGCCTGGTCTTCGGCGGGGGCCTCGCTTTTAGCGCCATCGCGTTGTTCGGCTTTCTCTGGATGAATTTCAGCGCGCCGGCGCGGGTCGACCTGGCCTATGCGGTCATCGTGCTCGGCCTGCTATTCGCCGCCCGCGCGATTGCTCTGCGCAGTGGACCGCTCGCGTATGAGCGGCAAGTTGGGCCGGCGATCGGGTTCGCGCGCTATGGGCCCGTCGCGATCGTGCTGCTCGGCGTGGTCCTGCGGATCGCCTTCAGCCTCCGCTATCCGGCCGCGCTATCGTCCGACGACGCCACCTATCGGCAGCTTGCCGAGGCGATCATCGCGGGCCGTTCGTACAACGCGGTGGAGGGATTTGCCTATTGGCCGCCCGGCGTGCCGTTCCTCTTCGCGCCCTTCTCGTTCGCCTTGGGCGAATATGCCGTCCTCGGTTTCAATCTTGCCACGTTCGTCGCCGCCGAATGGGTCGCCTTCGTGCTCTGCCGGCGGTCCGCAAGCAGCCGGGCTGCCTATACGGCGCTGTTGCTCATCGCGGTCTGGCCCAATTTCGTCGCCTCGGCCGGCCTCCTGGAGAAAGAGAACCTGCTGATCGTGCTGTGGCCTGCGGCGGCGCTCTGCTTCCTGCAGGTAGGCGACCGTGACCGCCCGATGCGCCTCCTGCATGCCACTCTCGCCGGTGTGCTGACCGGCATCGCGATCCTGGTTCAGCCGGCGAGCATCTTTCTGCCCTTGGTGTTCGCGGCATACGCCATCTGCGCGTACGGTTTTCGCGCCCGCACCATCTACGGCATCGCCGTCCTATGGATGTGCGCCGGAGCATCGATCCTCCCCTGGACCGTTCGCAACTACGTCGTGCTGCACCAGTTCGTGCCTATCACCACCGCCGGCGGGTCGAACTTCTTCATGGTCAGCGGACCGAGGTCGGACGGCAGATGGAACGAGTCCGGACAAAAGGCGGCGCTCGTCTTGAGCGCGGACGAGGTGACGCGAAGCCGGCTTGGCGTTCAGCTCGGATTGAGGAACATCGAACGTTACCCTGTCCATTACCTCAGCGCGGTGGTTCGCAAGCCGCTCTACATGTACGGGCAGAACTCCAAGAACTCCTACTGGGTCTTCGCGCGTGGCGGCATCAGCGGCCCACTCGCCTATTCGATCCTCTGGCCAGTGTCCAACGCGTACTATTTCGCGATATTGATACTGATGGCGGTCTACTTCTTCCGCTATAGGGTCACGGGGCGAGGTAGGGTGGAGGACGTCTTGCCGGTCGCCATGCTGTTCTACCCCTTCCTATCGAACGCCATGTTCGAGGCATCGGAGCGCCACCGGTACGGCGTCCTCGTCTTCATGGCGATCTTCGCGGCAACCGCGCTGTCGGAACGCGAGCGGCCGCGGCCTCGGCGCGCGGGCGCCTGATCCTGCGCCGGCCCAACGGCAACCAGAAGACCTGCTATCGTGCCGCACTCGAGCGCGGCACGATCGTGGTGATGATGCACCCCGCCTACCAGTACTCGCCTCGTCTGGTCAGCGCGATGGCCTCGATGATCGCGTCGGGCCATTACGACGCGGTGCTCGCTTCGCGCATCCTGGGCCACGGCACCCGCCGCGCTCCGTGATTGACGCGCCGGCCCAGGACGGAAATAATTCGCCATGACCATGCTAGGGAGTCCGGCGCCTGCTTGGCGCCGCCGCCATCTCCTCGCCGGCGTCGCCGGACTCGCCGTGTCCGCCGGACTGGCGGCCTGCGCGACCGAGGAGCCCGCGATCGGCGCGACCGCCGCCGGGCGCGACCACGAGCCGGTCGAGGAGGCGCCGCCCGCGTCCCCCGGCCTGCTCGCCTATCGGACGGGACGCAATTTCAGCGACGCCTCGGCGCCCGCCGGGGCCACCTTCTCGATCTTCCAGGCCTTCGCGCCCGGCGCGGTTCCGCCGGGCAGCATCGTGCGGATCGCCGCGCGCGGCGCGCCCGTCGCCCGCCAGCAATGCGACAACCGAGTCGCCTGGCCGGATGGCTCGCTGCGCAGCGGCGTCTTCATCTGGTCGCACCCGCACGCGATCGCCTCCGGCGGTCGGGACCAGATCGCCTTGAGCGCCGCGCCCGGCCGCTGGGACGAGGCGCCGGCGGCCACGCTCAGGGACGTCCTCGCCCATGAC
>JBDTFI010000385.1:0-4096 GCA_039938035.1 Acetobacteraceae bacterium
TGTTGAACACCGCGCGGGCGCGCCGCGCCTCCGCCTCGATCACCGGACGGCCTTCGGGGCTGCCGATCTCCTCGTCGCCGGTGAACAGCCCGACCAGCGGCGCCGGCGCGCCACCGAAGCGGGCGAAGGCGGCGAGCAGGAAGCAGTTCATCACCAGCCCGGCCTTCATGTCCGCGACACCCGGCCCGTAGGCGATGCCGTCGCGGATGGTGAAGGGCCGCCGCGCCGCCTCGCCGTCCGGGAACACCGTGTCGCGATGGCCCATCAGCACGATGTTGCCGCCCGCGTTCCCCGCCGGCCCATCCCACGGCGCGGCGGCGCGCAACACGTCGCCGTGGCGAGCCTGGGCGATGACCTCTACCGCAACCCCGGCTCCCGAGAGGAAGCGGCGGACCACCGCGCCAACGGCGTCGATCCCCGGCTTGTCGTAACTGCCGCTGTCGATATCCACCATCTCCCGCAACAGCGCGACCATCGCGTCCTGCTGGGAGGCGAGCCAGTCGGTGATCTGGGTTTCGGTGGTCATCGCGCTCGCCCTCTCGTTCCTTCCCGGTATGCTAGCCTTCGCCAGCCGAGAGAAAACCCCCATGCCCAGCACCGACCCCGCCCTCCTCAGCGCCGAGGAAATGATCGACGGCTACGCTCGCCAGACGCTCAGCCCCATCGAGGTAATCACCGCCATAACCGAACGGGTCGCCCAGCTCGACCCGCGCATCAACGCCTTCGTGGTGATGAACCCGCGCGCGCTCGACGCGGCGCGCGACAGCGAGGCACGGTGGCGAGCGGGACGTCCACTGGGTTTGCTCGACGGCGTGCCCTGCACGGTGAAGGACCTGGTCGACCTCGCGGGTTTCCCGACGCGACGCGGCTCGCGCCTCACCGATCCCGCGCCGGTCGCCGAGGACGCGCCGATGGTGCTCGGCCTGAAGCGCGAGGGCGCGATCGTCCTGGGCAAGACCAACACGACGGAGTTCGGCTGGAAGTCACCCGGCGACTGCCCGCTGACCGGCATCACGCGCAACCCGTGGAACCTCGCCTACACGACCGGCGGCTCGTCTTCCGGCGCGGGCGCGGCGGGCGCCGCCGGGTTCGGGCCGCTGCATATCGGCACCGACGCCGGCGGCTCGGTTCGCATCCCGGCCGCCTGGTGCGGGCTGGTCGGCCTCAAGCCGAGCTACGGCCGCATCCCGCAATGGCCCGCGGGCGCCTTCGCTGCGGTGTCGTGCGCCGGGCCGATGACCCGCACGGTGCGCGACGCCGCGCTCATGCTCTCGGCCATGGCGCGGGCAGACATCCGCGACCCGTTCTGTCTGCCCGACGACCCGCGCGACTGGCGGGACGGGATCGAGGCCGGCGTCGCCGGCCTGCGCGTCGGCATCCTGCGTCGTCCCGGCTTCGACGCTCCCGCCGATTCCGAAGCCCTGGATGCCGTGCAACGCGCCGCCGCGCTGCTGGCCGAGGCCGGCGCCGAGGTAACCGAAGTTGCGGCCGACCTGCCCGACACGCGCGCCGTGTTCGGCCGCGTCTGGGGCGCCGCCCTCGCCCGCCTCGTCGGCCTCTTCCCAGAGGCGCGGCGTGCCCAGCTCGATCCCGGCCTGCTGGAGGTCGCGGCCGCGCTCGGCGGCATGTCGGCGAGCGAGTTCCTCGACGCCGAGGCGATGCGCGCGACCGCGGCCCACGCGATGGCGCGTCTGCATCTCCGCTGCGACCTCGTGCTATGCCCCACCGTCCCGAACGGTCCGCCGGAGGCCGACGCCCCCACCGCCGACCCGATGCAGGCGCTGTGGACGAACTGGGCACCCTGGACCTTTACCTTCAACCTGACGCGCCAGCCCGCGATCACAGTGCCGATGGGACTGACCGCCTCGGGATTGCCCAATTCGGTCCAGATCGCCGCCGCGCAGCTCCGCGACGATTTGGTGCTGCGCGCGGCGCGGGTGCTCGAATTGGCGGAGCCGTTTCAGGCGCCGCGCATCGTCATACCGTGAGGCAGAGCCCCTCGCGGGCGACGATCGTGCCGGGGCGGCGACGATCCGCCGCCGCCTCAATGCGGGTGAGCCGCTCGTCGTCATAGTTCAGGTTGTGATGAAACAGCACCAGCTTGCCGACACCCGCATGGTCGGCCAGTTCCACGCCGTGCTGCCACGTGGAGTGGCCCCAGCCGGCGTGGAGCAGGTAATCTTCGGCCTCGAAATAGGCATCGTAGATCAACACGTCCGCATCCTTGGCCAGCGCCACGACGCGCGGATCGAAGCCCGTCAGGGGATGCTCGGTGTCGGTGACATAGGCGAGGGTCGCGCCGTCCGCGGACACGCGATAGCCGACCGCCCCGCCGGGATGGTTGAGCGGCGCCGTCTCGACGCTGACGCCGGGCCGCGGCGTGAGGCTTGCTCCCGGCCGGAAGTGGCGGAGATGGCGGGACGCGCGAAACGACTCCAGCAGGTTCGGCATCAGCGGCGGGGAGAGTATCGCGGTCAGCGCCTCCAGAAGCTGCTGGCGGGGCAGGTGGCCGCCCCACAGCGTGACATCGGCGTCCGCGCGAAACATCGGTGCGAAGAACGGCAAGCCGCAGACGTGATCGAGATGTGCGTGGGTCAGCAGAAGGTCGGCGACGATCGGGGCAAGGAGCGTGCGCCCGAGACCCCGCAACCCGCTGCCCGCATCCAGGATCAGCAGATGCGGCCCGCACCGCAACTCGATGCAGCTGGTGTTGCCCCCGAACACCGTCGTTCCGGCACCGGGGACCGGCAGGCCGCCGCGCGCGCCCCAGATCTTCAGGTTCACGAGGCCCTCGGTCTTAGCCTTGGGCGACCGCTCCCGACCAGGGCGAGGCGAGGTCGCTGATGCCCGTCCGGCTGCCCTCCGGCGTCTGGGCGATCAGATTGGGACAGGCGAAGTTGATCGGCATGGTGGCCTGCTCCACGGTTTCGGTCGGCCCGTCGGCAGCCAGCGCCTCGATGATCGAAGCGGGCATCCGGCGATCGACGCTGACCTTCTCGGCGTCGGACACGTCGATGCGCGGGTGGTGCGCGGCGGCTTCCAGGGTCATCCCGAAATCGGCCGCCAGGGTCAGCGTCTGAAACACCGCCGACATGATGCGCCGGCCGCCCGACGCGCCGCCGGCGATCCACGGACGCTCCCCGTCGCGCAGGATGATCGGCAGCATGTTGGTGAGCGGGCGCTTGCCCGGGGCAACCGAGTTCGGGCGGCCGGGCGTCGGGTCGAACCACATGACGCCGTTGTTCATCAGCACGCCGGATGTCGGAAGCACCACGCGGCTGCCCATCGTCGAGAGCAGGGTGGAGGTCAGCGCGACCATCGTTCCCTCGGCGTCGCACACCGTCAGGTGCGTCGTGCAGGTCTCCGCCGCATTGGCCTCGGCATCGCCCAGGCCGGCGAAGCGCTCCGCATAGGCCGCCTTCAGGGCGCGGGCGAGGGCGACGTACCATTCCGGCGAGGGATGCTTGCCATAGGGCGCCTCGCTCATGCGGTCGAGCACGCGCATCAGGGTGGGCGCCGCCGTCAGGCCACCGGTGAGTTGCAGCGTGCGTCCACGCCACGGAGCCTCGGTCGCCGGGCGCAGCCGCGCCTGGCAGCCGCGCAGATCCTCCGCCGTGAGCACCCCGCCCATCGCGCGGATATCGGCGGCGATGCCGGCGGCGACGTCACCCTCGTACAGGTCGCGCAGGCCCGCGCGGCCGAGCTGCTCCAGCGTGTCGCCGAGGTTGCCGAGGCGGAAGAAGCCGGGCGTGCCCTGATAGGGCGCGATCGGCGGCAGACCGTTCGGCAGGTAGATGCGCGCGCTTTCCGGATAGAGCCGCAGGACGGCGGCAGAGGCCGCGACCTTCAGGGTGGTGAACCAATCCTGTGGCAGCCCGCGACGGGCCAATGCGATCGCCGGGGCGATGATTTCGGCCAGCGGCAGCTTGCCCCAGCGCTCGTGCATGAAAGCGTAGCCGGCGGTCGAGGACGGAATGGCGAAGGACAGCGGGACATGGATGTTGGCGTACCCCTCCACCTCCGGCCAGGCAAACAGATCGCTCGTCATCTTGCCGGTCAGCTTGAAGCAGGACGGATCGAGTTTGCGCGGCGCGAC
>JBDTFI010000386.1:0-3280 GCA_039938035.1 Acetobacteraceae bacterium
CGCCAGTCCTTCGTCGAGGGCCGCATCGCCGAGCTGGAGGAGATCGTCTCCGCCGTCGAGATCATCGACCCCGCCACGCTCTCGGGCGATCAGGTGAAGTTCGGCGCCCATGTCCGCCTGATCGACGAGGAGACGGAGAAGGAATCGACCTACCAAATCGTCGGCCAGCACGAGGCCGACATCAAGCTCGGGCGGCTGTCCGTCACCTCCCCCCTCGCGAAGGCACTGATCGCCAAGAAGGTCGGCGACGCGGTCTCGGTGCCGGCGCCGAGCGGTGATCGGTCGTATGAGATCCTGGAGGTTCGGTTCGGCTGAGCCATGTCGGTGTCCGTCCCGATACCGTCATGGCCGCCCTAATACCGTCATGATCACCCTCGCCGACGTCGAGGCGGCGGCGGCTCGTATCGCCGGACGGGTGATCCGCACCCCCGCCCTTTACTCCGACGCGCTGTCGCGCGTGACCGGCGCCACCGTCACCCTCAAACTCGATAATCTCCAGGCCATCGGTGCGTTCAAGGAGCGCGGCGCGGCCAATCGTCTGGCGCTGCTGACCCCGGCCGAGCGCCAGCGCGGCGTGATCGCCATGTCGGCGGGCAATCACGCCCAGGCGGTGGCGCGCCACGCCCAGCTTCTCGGTATCGCGGCGACGATCGTGATGCCGGCGATCACCCCGTCGACCAAGATCACCCGCACCGCCGCTTGGGGCGCGCGGATCGTGCTACACGGCGAGACGTTGGCCGACGCCGCCGCGCATGCCCGCATGCTGGCCGAGGCCGGCCACCTCGTGTTCATCCATCCCTACGACGACCCTGCGGTGATGGCCGGACAGGGCACGCTCGCCCTGGAGTTGCTCGAGGACGCACCCGATCTCGACGTGCTGGTGGTCCCGGTCGGCGGCGGCGGCCTGCTGGCCGGCTGCGCGGTCGCCGCGATCGGCCGTCGACCGGGGATCGAGGTCATTGGTGTCGAGGTCGAGAGCTACGCCGCGATGGCGCAGCGCCTGGGCGGGCGCGCGGTGGAGGTCGGCGGGGCGACCATCGCCGAGGGAATCGCCGTGCGCGATGTCGGCGAGCGGCCATTGGAGTTGTTACGCGCGCTGGGGATCGAGGTGCTCACGGTGCCGGAGCACGCGATCGAACAGGCCGTCGGCCTGCTGATCGAGGAGGCGAAGACGGTCGCCGAGGGCGCCGGCGCGGCCGCGCTCGCCGCGTTGCTGGTCTATCCCGCGCGCTTCACCGGCAAGCGCGTCGGGGTGCCCATCTGCGGCGGCAACATCGACGCGCGCATCCTGTCGAACGTGCTGCTGCGCAATCTCCTGCGCGACGGCCGGCTGCTGCGCTTGCACATGCAGATCCCGGATCGTCCCGGGGTGCTCGCGGATATCGCCGGGCGGATCGGCGGGTCGGGCGGCAACATCATCGAAGTGTCGCACCAGCGCCTGTTCGCCGCCGAGTCCGTCCAGGCGGCGGAGCTGGAGGTGATGGTCGAGGCGCGCGACAAGGCGCACGCCGAAGCGATCGTGGCGGCGCTGTCGGAGTTCTACGTGGTGCGCCGAGTCTGAATCCACTCGTCCGGCGTGGGCGCATCGGGATGCTGGTAGTTCTCGATGGCGCCGAGATCGACGGGCGGGTCCACCGATCCGCTCGGGTGCTGCGCGATCGTGTCGAACAGGCCGGAATCGCACCACGCCACGCGGCTTTCCGTTCCCAGCGCGACGGCGGGGCGGACCGCATCGGGCGTGTCGAGGCTGCCGATGCTGACGTCGACATGGTCCGGCTTGGTGTCGTATTGAAACAACAGTGGCGTGCCGCACGCCGCGCAAAAACCCCGTTGCGCGATGGAGGAACTGCGAAACAGCGCCGGCGCGCCGCGTGTCCAGGCGAAATCCGTCCGCCCCGCCTCCGCCCAGGCGAAGAACGGCCCGCCGACCGCCTTTTGGCACATCCGGCAGTGACAGATGCCCGCGCGCGGCGCGGCATAGAGCGCATAGCGGACGGCGCCGCACTGGCAGCCGCCGGTCAGCAAAGGCGCGCGATGTGTCATGCGATCCTCCTTGACGCTATCCTGGCTGAAATTGGGGAAGGAGCAAGACGATGCGCGCTGTCTGGTACGAGCGACAGGGTCCAGCGAAGGAGGTGTTCGTCGTCGACGATCTGCCCACGCCCGAGGCCGGGCCGGGCGAGGTCCGCGTGCGGCTGGAGGCCTCCGGCGTCAACCCGTCCGACACGTATCGTCGGGCCGGCCCGGGCGGCATGGATTATCCGCGAGTCGTCCCCAACAGCGACGGCGCCGGCATCGTCGATCAGGTCGGGTCGGGCGTGCCGCGAAGTTGGGTCGGCAAGCGGGTGTGGCTCTACAACGGCCAACGCAACGGCCGCTGGTGCGGCACGGCGGCCCAGTACATCGCGCTGTCCGTCGATCTGGTGACGGAGCTTCCCGACAATGTCTCCTTCGCCGAGGGCGCGACGTTGGGCATCCCCGGCATGACCGCGCATCGCTGCGTGTTCGTCGCCGGCGCCGTGCAGGGGCGCACGCTGCTGGTTACCGGCGGAGCCGGCGCGGTCGGGCATTACGCGGTACAGCTCGCCGCCTGGGCGGGCGCGACGGTGATCGCGACGGTCAGCTCGGCCGCGAAAGCCGCGCGCGCCCGTGCCGGTGGGGCGGCGCACACGATCGACTACCGGCGCGAGGAGGTTCCCGCACGGGTCCGCGAGATCACCGAGGGTCGCGGCGTCGATCATGTCGTGGACGTCGATTTCGGCGGCAATCTCGCGGCGACGATCGGCTGCCTGCGCGACAGCGGCAGCGTCGCCGCCTATGCGACGAACGGCGATCGAACGCCCGCGCTTCCGGTGCGCGAGCTGATGAGCCGCAACATCGCGTTGCACTTCATGGTGTTGCCGACAAGCCCGCACGAGACGCGCAAGCGGGCGCAGTCCGACATCGCCGCCTGGCTGCGCGGCGGCGCGCGCATTCTGAGCGTCGCCGACCGCTTCCCGCTAAGCCAGACCGCCGCCGCGCACGAGGCGGTCGAGAAGGGCGGCAAGGTGGGGACCGTCATCGTCGAGCCGCATCGGTAGCAGAGGAGAGCTTTCGTGATCCACGAACTTCGGACGTACACGTTCCACCCCGGCAAGGTGCCCGCCTATCTCAATCTCGCCGCGAATGTCGGGCGCCCGGTACGCGGCAACGACTACGGCACCAACCATGGTTACTGGGTGGCGGAGTTCGGCCAGCTCAATCAGGTCTGGCATCTCTGGAGCTATGCGAGTCTGGACGA
>JBDTFI010000387.1:0-3050 GCA_039938035.1 Acetobacteraceae bacterium
GACGGCGCTGATATAGGTACCGACGAATACGTCCACCTTGTCGGCCAGCTGCTCCACCGCCGAGATGCCCTGCTGGGGATTGGCCGCGTCACCGCGCACAATCTCGATCTGGCGCCCCAGCACTCCACCGCCGGCGTTCGCCTTCTCGGCCGCCAGTTCATAGCCATGCGTCACTTCGCTTCCGTAAAGCGCCATGGGGCCGGTGTACGGATTGATCGCGCCGATCCTGATCGGGTCGGCCGCCAAAGCGGGGCCGACATCGCACGTTCCAACCTCTCTGGAACAGCGACAGAATAGGGCGGCCTGTTCCCGCGCGATATAAGGACTTTCATCCAGTTCATAAGTCTGGCTGATGGCGATCCGTGAAATCCCCGCAAGCGGGTCCGGTTAATTCACCTGCCGCGTCCGGCCCGCCCAGTAGGGCGCACGCAGTTCCCGGCGCAGGATCTTCCCGCTCGGGTTGCGCGGCAAAGCGGGTACGAAATCGACCGATTTGGGCAGTTTGTAACCGGCGATCCGCTTGCGCGCTGATTCGATGATCTCCTCGGCCGTCGCCTGATGGCCGGGCTTCAGCACGACGATCGCCTTCACCGCCTCGCCCCAACGCTCGTCCGGCACGCCGATCACCGCGGCATCGGCGATGGCGGGGTGGCCGAACAGCGCGTTCTCCACTTCGGCCGGATAGACGTTCTCCGCACCCGAGACGATCATGTCCTTGATGCGTTCGTGCATGTAGACGAACCCGTCTTCGTCGAAATACCCGGCATCGCCGGTGCGGAGCCAGCCGCCCTCAAAGAACGCCGCGCTTGTCGCCGCGGGATTGTTCCAGTAGCCTTTCATCACCGAAGCGTGGCGAATGACGATCTCTCCCACCTCGCCGGTCGGCAGCGTATCACCGAGTGGTCCGACGACGCGCAACTCGAAGCCCGGGTACGGTCGCCCGCAGGAGCGGAGCTTCGCGCCGGGTCCGTCGTGCAGGGCAGGGGGGCAGATAGGTTCCGCCGCCGTTGGTCTCGGTGAGGCCATAGAGCTGCCAAAGCTCGGTCCCCGGCAGCAGCGCCTTGGCGCGCAGCACGGTGTCCTCGGCGATCGGGGAGGCACCGTACAGCAGCCGGCGCAGCGAGCGCAGGTTCGCACGCGGCGCGTCCGGATGCTGCACCAAAGCGAGCACCACCGCCGGGACCAGGAGCGTGACCGTGACCCGATGGCGGGCGATGAGGTCGAGCACGCCGGCGACGCTCACCTCCTCCATCACCACGTTGGTGCAGCCGTACGCCAGCGCGAGGATGCCCATGTTCACCCCGGCGACGTGAAACAGCGGCATACAGGTCAGCACGACGTCGGCAGGCCCGAGGTCGCCGAACCCCGCGGCCTCCCATGCCGTCAGCAGCGCCAGATAGTTGCGATTGGTCAGCTCCACGCCCTTCGGCAACCCGGTGGTGCCCGACGTGTAAAGCTGGATCACGGTGTCGTCCGGGGTTGCCGGCAGCATCGGATCGGTTTTCGGTTCGGCGCCGCGCCAATCGGCGAAGCCTTCCATCGCGATCCGATGACGCGTGACGTGACCCGCCTGCGCGATCGCCTCGGCCGCGTCCGTGAACCCGGCGCCCACGAACAGGATGTCCACACCGGCATCGGCCAGGATGGTGGCCGCCTCGGGCGGAGCGAGGCGCCAGTTCACCGCGACCAGTACGATTTTCGCTTTCAGCGCGCCGAGCAGAAGTTCGAAGTAAAGATCGGAGTTCTTGCCGAGATAGCCGATCCGCGTGCCCGGCCGGGCGCCGAGCGCGATCAGCCGGTTGGCGACCTGGCTCGCCCGCCGGTCTAGCATCGCGTATGTGCTGACCCGCTCGCCGAACACCTGCGCGGTCGCGTCGGGCCGGGCGCGCGCCTGGGCGCGGAACAGGTCCGCCAGACCGCGCGCGTCCTCGAACAATGCCATGCTTCCCCCTTTCGCCCGCGGTTGATTGACGCCGGGCGCGCCGCCCCGCACCTTGCCGCCCGATACGAGGGGAGACCAGCATGGACCTGAACTTCACCGAGGAGGAACTGGCATTTCGCGCCGAGGCACGCCGTTTCTTCCGCACCGAGGTCCCCGAGAGCATCCGGAACAAGCTGCGCGAGGGCGAGCATCTCACCAAGGATGACCTGGTCACCAGCCAACGCATCCTGAACGCGCGCGGCTGGGCGACGGTGAACTGGCCGGTCGAATGGGGTGGCCAGCCCTGGTCGCCGGTCGAGGTCTACATGTACCAGGACGAGATGCAGTTGGCGTACGTCCCGCCGCCGATCGCCTTCAACGTGTCGATGGTGGGCGCGGTCATCGCGCAATTCGCCAACGACGAGCAGAAGCGCCGCTTCCTGCCGCGCGCGGCCAATGCCGACGATTTCTGGTGCCAGGGATTCTCCGAGCCGGGTTCGGGCTCCGACCTCGCCTCGCTGCGCACCCGCGCGGAGCGCAAGGGCGACAAATACATCATCAACGGCCAGAAGATGTGGACCACGCTCGCGCAATACGCCGACTGGATCTTCTGTCTGGTGCGCACCGATCCGGCGGCGAAGAAGCAGGAGGGCATCTCGTTCATCCTGGTCGACATGAAGACCCCCGGCATCACCGTCCGCCCGATCGTCACCATCGACGGTGGGCGCGAGGTGAACGAGGTGTTTTTCGACGACGTCGAGGTTCCGGCGGGAAACCTTGTCGGGGAGGAAAACAAGGGCTGGGACTACGCGAAGTTCCTGCTCGGCAACGAGCGCACCGGGATCGCCCGCGTCGGCGCGTCCAAGGCGAAGGTCGCGCGCATCAAGCAACTGGCGGCGATGGAACGCGAAGGCGATCGCCCGCTGATCGACGACCCGAGATTCCGCGAGAAGCTCGCCGCCGTCGAGGTGGAGCTGAAGGCGCTGGAGATGACGCAGTTGCGCGTCGTGTCCGACGAAAGGAAGCGCGAGAACAAGGGGCGGCCGAACCCGGCCAGCTCGATCCTGAAGATCAGCGGCTCGACGATCCAGCAGCGGCTGACCGAACTGGTGATGGAGGTCGTCGGGCC
>JBDTFI010000388.1:0-4086 GCA_039938035.1 Acetobacteraceae bacterium
GCTGTTCGAGCCTTCATCGCGAGCACCTTAGATTTCTGCCGTAGTGGGGGACGGCCTGCTTCCAGAATGGCCCGAAGGGCGTGCATCGCGATATCCTGCGCAGCGAAGCGATCCCGGACGCCCCTGGTCATGACAAAAAGCTTTGGCATGACCGATACCGATCGATCGTGGATTTGGAACGCCACCTGCACGCCAACGGCACGCGCATCATTAAGATCTTCCTGCATCTCTCAAAGAAGGAACAGACAGAGCGCTTCCTCGCCCGTATCGATGAGCCCGTACGATCAGCACTTCCTCGTAGTAGGACCGGTTGAATATCCCGATGCGTCCCCGTTCCGGCAGGTCCCGCGTGGTGCGCCAAAGGAAGTCGTGTTCCAGTTCGGTGGCGCTGGGGTGCTTGAAGCTGAAAACCTGGCAGCCCTGTGGGTTGACACCCGACATCACGTGCCTGATCGCCCCGTCCTTACCTGCCGCATCCATCGCCTGAAAGATCAGCAGCACGGCATGTCGGGCGGATGCGTAGTGGAGTTGCTGCAACGCGCTCAGCTTTGTAACGCGCTCTGCCAGAATCGATTGGTACGTCGCCTTCGATCTGTAGACGGGATCAACGATCGTCGGCCGCTTCTTGAGATCGACTTCGTCCCCTTCTCGAACTCGGAACTCTTTCAAATGGATTTTCATTATGCTTCTTCCAGCGCGATTTCTCAGTCGGCAGCTTGCGAGTCCGACGTTGCTGCCGCCGGTGTTGTGGGCTTGGCTTCAGCGGGCTTGGCGACGGCCGCCGGCAACTCGGCATCGCTGATTGCCTGCGCTATCAAGCGCCCCCCCTCGGCGGGATCCTTAAGAACGGCTGCCAGCAGAACGTCGCCGAGCTTCCTGTCGAACAACGCCGTGACGTTGGCATTACCCGCGGCAAGCTGCGGCGCTGGCTCGGTTCCAGGCGTTGATCCGGACGCTGGCTGAGTGTCATCTCCGGACTTCGGGCTTTCCGCCACAGCGGCCGGCGGTCCTGTCTTGGGCGCGGGCTTGGCTTCCGCCTTTGGCTGGGCTTTAGCGCCGGACTCGGGTTCAGCCTTAGACTCGGGGTTGATTTCGGCCGTTGGCTCGGTGCCCGTGCCCGGCTGCGGTTCGGCTTTGGCCTGAGTCTTGGTATCTGCTTTGACGGTATCGAGAACCTTATAGGCGAGCAGCTTCACCGGGTCGGTGATCAGGAAACAGGCAAAGGCATAGGCCCAGACGATCCCCGCATACATCCAGCCAAGCGGCGTCACGAGCCCGACGCCGTAGACCGCGATCAGCGTTGCCACAGTCTGGGTTCCGCATACCGCCGCCAGCAGGATCCAGGCCGGGCGTGTGGACCACCATGGGCCGCGCGTACGCGTCTGGAAGATCGTCAAATGCCCAGCAACCGACAGCATGAGGTACATCATCGTCTGAAGCTGCGGATGGCCGAGCTGAAAAATCCGGTCCCCGAGATAGAACAAGCCAAACGCGGCGATGGGGCCGACGAGACCCAGCACTGTGGCGATGCCCAGGACGAGCCGCATGTTCCAGGCTTCCGGCGCGTTCCTGTAGCGCACGTTGTCATACGCGATGGACAGGATCGCGCCATCATTGAGCAGCGCCAGCATCACGATCATGATCGCCGTCAGCGGGTAGAACTTGAAGGCCAGGATGGCGAGCGTCATGAAGACCAGCACGCGCAGCGTCTCGGCGATGCGGTATATCGCGTAGCTGTTCATACGTTGAAAGATGCGCCGGCTTTCCTTAATCGCGTCGATGATTACCGAAAGCCCTGGCGTCACCAGCACGATGGAGGCCGCCGCGCGTGCCGCGTCTGTGGCACCGGAGACAGCGAAGCCACAATCGGCTTTCTTCAGCGCCGGCGCGTCGTTGACGCCATCGCCGGTCATGCCGACGATGTGGTCATGTTTCTGCAGGATATCGACGATGTGGAACTTGTGCTCCGGAAACACCTGAGCGAACCCATCGGCGTCCTCGACGGACTTGATCTCGGCCGCGGTCTCGTCGCTTTTTGAATCACCGAGGCTAGCGCCGTCGAGGATGTTCGTGCCCATTCCCAGTGTCTGGGCAGTCTCTTTCGCGATCGCCAACGCATCGCCAGTCACCATCTTGATCTTCACGCCCATCGCGGCCGCGGTCGCGACAGTGGATTTGGCGTCCGACCGCGGCGGATCGAACAGCGCCAACACCCCGAGAAGCTGCCATTTGCCGTCGCCATCAGCCCGCGCCACACCGAGCGCACGAAACCCGCGCTTGGCGAAGTCGTTAACCGCCTTGTCGACGGCCTCTTTCACGGCCGCGGCATTGGCCGCCAATCCTTGAATGACCTGAGGCGCTCCTTTCGTCACCTTGAAAGTCGTTCCATCCGCCGCCTTCACGGTAGCCTCGGTGCGCTTATGTACCGGATCGAACGGCTGGAAATGCGTGACCTGAAAGGGCTTTAGTGCCGCCTTGTCCTTCAGGCCCCCCAGCACCGCGAGGTCGATCGTGTCGTCGTTCTCGGAGCGGGAGGCAAGAGCGGCAGCCAGGATGAGCTGATCGGGGGTGATCTTGTTCAGGCAGAACGGATCACCCAACGTCAGTTTGTTCTGCGTCAGGGTGCCGGTCTTGTCGGCACACAGCACGTCCACGCCGGCCAGTTCCTCGATCGCGACCAACTTGCTCACGATCGCCTGCTTCTTTGCGAGCAGGCGTGCCCCAACCGCCATCGTCACGGAGAGCACCGTCGGCATCGCGACCGGAATTGCCGCGACGGTCAGCACGAGGGCAAACTGCAACACGGTAAGGAGCGGCTCGCCGCGGTAGATGCCGACGCCGATGATCAGCGACACCAGCACCACCGCCAATATGATCAGGTAGTCGCCGATCCTCAGGACGGCTTTCTGAAAATGGCTCACGGTCACGGCCGACTGCACCAGGTCCGCCGTCTTGCCAAAATAAGTCTTGCCGCCGGTCGCATAGACCAGCGCACCGATCTCACCGCGACGAACGATCGAGCCGGAAAACACCGCGTCGCCGGATTTTTTCGCGGCCGGCAAAGACTCTCCCGTCAACGCGGACTGATCGACCGAAATCTCATCGCCGTCCAGCAGGCGCGCGTCCGCCGGCACGATATCGCCCAGACGCAGGCGGATGACGTCGCCCGGCACTAATTCCCTGGCGGGTGGTGTGATCCACTTGCCATCACGCTGCACCCGGGCCTTGATCGCCAGCCTCGCCTTCAGCGCATCGATGGCATTGCCTGCCTGGCGCTCTTCCCAGAAACCGATCGCCGCATTGGCAAGAAGCAAGACCAGGATGATAAAAAAGTCCGGCCAATGCCGTACGACAGCCGACAGCACGACGGCCACTTCGATCATCCACGGGATCGGGCCCCAGAAGTACTTGAGAAATTTCAGCAGGGCGTTGGTCTTCTTCTCCTCGAGCTAGTTCGGCCCGTATTGCGCCAAGCGCTTCTTCGCTTCGGCCTCGCTCAGCCCGTCCGGCGTCGTGCCCAGCCGCTTCTCGACTTCGGGCAGAGGTAGTGATTTGAGGTCGTCCTTTGCGTTCGAGGGTGAAGTCGGCTTGCCGTCGGGTGCTTTGGCGTGGTCGGCAGCGAGCTTCGCCATGGCGGCTGTTCCTCTTGGTTCTCTGGGGCCTGCGCCCCGGCTCCAGACGTTGGAGCGGCCCCGGCCGACGGGCCGGCCCGGACGATAGGCAATGCGCGGCGAGAGAGGGAGGGTCGGAAACTACCCAGACACGAGCGCCGGCTTGCTCTCCGAATGGCCCGGCACGCTCCGAAGCACTGCGTCGAAGTCCGCCGCCAGGAGGCTCGCCCCACCGATCAACACGCCGTCGACGTTCGCCAGTCCGAGGATTTCGTGCGCGTTGTCCGAGGTGACCGATCCGCCATAGAGGATGCGCATCTCGACCCCTGCCGCACCTGCGAGCTCGACCAGGCACTTTCGGATGTGCCGATGCACGTTGCCAATCTGATCGGGCGTCGGCACATGTCCGCTACCGATCGCCCATAGCGGCTCGTAGGCAATCGCGGCCGTGCCGGACCGCGCGATGTCTGCGGGC
>JBDTFI010000389.1:0-8367 GCA_039938035.1 Acetobacteraceae bacterium
AGTTTCGTCCGCAGGTGATCGGCCCGCGCATCGTTGGCGGCGATCGCCGCCCCGAGGCGCGCGTTGGTGAGGGGCGGCGCGGCGGCGGGCAGGCCGGACAGCCGTGCCAGGGCCGGCAGCAGGAACAGGATCGCGCAGACCAGGGCGGAGACGGGATTGCCCGGCAGCCCCAGCACCGGAATCGGCCCCAGATTGCCATACACCAGCGGCTTGCCCGGTCGCATCGCGATCTTCCAGAAATCGACCTTCAGGCCCCGCTGCTCGAGCCCGGCGACGACCAGGTCGTGATCGCCCACGCTCGCCCCGCCGGTCGTCACCAGCATGTCCATTCCCGCCACGGCATCCGCCACGGCGGCAATCGCCGCGCGGTCGTCGCGCGCGACCGGCAGCACCAGCGCCTGCCCGCCGGCCGCGCGCACCAGGGCGGCGAGCGCGTGCGAATTGGAGCTGACGATGCCACCGGGGGGGATCGGTTCACCCGGCATCGCGATCTCATCGCCCGTCGCCAGCACGGCGATGCGGGGGCGGCGATGCACCGTGACCCAAGGATGGTTGGAAGCGGCGAGTAGCCCGACGTCGCGCGCGCCCAGGCGTTTCCCGGCGGTCATGATCTCATCGCCCGCGGCGAAATCCTGCCCGGCGCGGCGGATGTGCCGGGCCTGGCGCACCGCCTCGTTCACCCGCACGCGCGCTCCCTCCCGGGTCGCGTCCTCCTGCAACAGGATCGCGTCCGCGCCTTCGGGCACCACGCTGCCGGTGAACAGGCGGATCGCCTGGCCGGCTCCCACGCGGCCAGCGAACGGATGTCCCGCGGGTGCCTCGCCGATCACATCCAGAACAGCGCCCTCGGTGCCGTCGGCGGCGCGCAGCGCGTAGCCGTCCATCGCCGAGACATCGGCCGGGGGCTGGGTCAGCCGCGCCATCGCGGGCGTGGCCGTCACCCGGCCCCATGCTTCGGCGAGCGCGACGATCTCGGCCGGCACGGGGTGCAGCCCGGCCAAAATCCGCGCCCGCGCGTCCTCGACGCTTATCATGGTTGCTGAAATATCCCCGACTTGCCGCCATCCTTGTGGGTCACGCGGAGCGCCTCGATCCGCATCCCGCGATCGACTGCCTTGCACATGTCGTAAACAGTCAGGGCGGCGACCGAGGCGGCGGTCAGCGCCTCCATCTCCACGCCGGTCCGCCCGGTGGTGCGCACCGTCGCCTCGATCTCGACGCCGGTGGCATCGACGCTCAGCTCCACGCTCACCGCGCTGATCGGCAATGGATGGCACAGCGGGATCAGCTCAGCGGTGCGCTTGGCGGCCATGATGCCGGCGAGGCGCGCCACCCCCAGCACGTCGCCCTTCCTCGTCCGCCCGTCGCGGATGAGCGCCGCCGTCGGGGCGTCCATCACGACCCGCGCCCGCGCGGTGGCAACGCGCGCGCTCACTGGCTTGGCCGACACATCGACCATCGCGGCGTTGCCGCGCGCGTCGAAATGCGTCAGCCGGTCGCTCACGCCGCCGTTGCCCGGGTGGAGGGGGCCTGAGCGGAACGGGCCTCAGCCTGGGCCAGCGTGGCGTGGAACACGTCGCCATCGAGAAGCTGGCGCACCGCCGCTTCGACATTGGGCTGGCGCATGAGCCCCTCGCCGACCAGGAAGCACAGCGATCCGGCCTTGGCGAGCCGCTGAAGGTCGGCGTTGTCACGGATTCCGCTTTCGGCGATCAGGAACCGGTCGCAGGGCACCAGCGGCGCGAGGCGCTCGGTGGTGGCGAGGTCGGTGTGCAACGTCTTGAGGTCGCGGTTGTTGATGCCGATCAACTGAGTCTGCAAACCGAGTGCGCGCTCCAGTTCCAGTTCGTCGTGCGCTTCGGCCAGCACGTCCATGTCGAGCGAGCGGGCGACCTCCTCCAGATCGCGCGCCTCGTCGTTCGACAATGCGGCCATGATGAGCAGGATGCAGTCGGCGCCCATCGCGCGGCTCTCGTAGATCTGCCAGGGATCGAGGATGAAGTCCTTGCGCAGCACCGGCAGCCTGACCGCTCCGCGGGCGCCGATCAGGTCGCGGTCGCTGCCCTGGAAGTTTGGCCCCTCGGTCAGCACCGACAGGCAAGTGGCACCACCCGCCGCGTAGGCGCGGGCAAGCGCCGGGGCGTCGAAATCAGCGCGGATCAACCCGCCGGAGGGCGAGGCCTTTTTGATCTCGGTGATCAGGGCGAACCGCCCCTGTCCGGTACGCTCCTTCAGCGCCGCGCCGAACCCGCGCGGGGCGTCGCGCTGGGCGGCGATGCCCTGGCGAAGGGTGTCGATACTCGTGCCCTCCCGCCGCCGCGCCACCTCGGCGCGAGTCGCCGCGCAGATGCGATCCAGCACATCATAGCCGGACGTACCGGAAGCCGGATCGCCCGCGCCCTCGAAATCGGCCATCGTTCCTCCTAAGAGAGCGCGGTCTCGCGCCTCAACCGCTCCAGCGCCGCCAGCGCCGCACCGGAATCGAGCGTCTGATCGGCCAATGCCACGCCGGCGCGCAGATCGCCGACACGGCCAGCAACGATCAGGGCAGCCGCGGCGTTCAGGGTGACGGTGTCACGATATGGGTCGCGCGCACCCTCCAACAATGCACGCAGCGCGGCGGCGTTGAATGCGGCGTCACCGCCGCCGATCGCCTCGACGGGCGCGCGGGGCAGTCCGGCGTCTTCCGGGGTCAGCGTGAAGTTCCGCAAGGCGCCGTCATGGATCTCCACCACCGCGTTATCTCCGGCGACGGTCAGTTCATCGAGGCCCTGGCCATGCACGATCCAGGCACGCTTGGTTCCCAGTCGCCCAAGGGTCTCGGCCATCGGATGCGCCCAGGCCGGGTCGAATACGCCGATCATTTGCCGGCGCACCCCGGCCGGGTTCGCCAGCGGGCCGAGCAGGTTGAAGATGGTCCGCATCCCCAGCTCCACCCGTGGCCCGGCGGCGTGGCGCATCGAGGGATGATGGCGCGGGGCGAACAGGAAGACGCAGCCGGCGGCGCCGAGGATGGCAGACAGCCGATCGAGCGGCACATCGACGTTCACCCCGAGGGCGGCCAGCACGTCGGCCCCCCCGGTGCGCGAGGACAGCGCGCGGTTGCCGTGCTTGGCGACCGGCACGCCGCATCCGGCGAGCACGAACGTCACGGCGGTGGAGACGTTCAGGGTGCCGGCGTTGTCCCCGCCGGTCCCGCACACGTCCATCGCCCCCTCGGGCGCCTCGACGGCGGCCATGCGGGCGCGCATGGCGCGCACCGCGCCAGTGATCTCGGCCACCGTCTCGCCGCGTACCCGCATCGCCATCAGCAACGCGCCGATCTGCGCCGGGGTCGCCTCGCCCGACATGATGACCTGAAACGCCCCCTCCGCCTCGGCCTCGGATAGCGAGGCGCCGCCGGCGAGGCGGGCGAGGATTGGCTTGAGGTCGCTCGACACCGTCAGGCTCAGGCGGCGGCGCGTGCGGCCGGCGTTCCGGCGAGGCGCAGGAAATTCCCCAGGAGGGCGTGGCCGTGCTCGCTCGCGATGCTCTCGGGGTGGAACTGCACGCCGAACACCGGAAGGCTGCGATGGGCGAGCCCCATCAGAACTCCATCCTCGGTCCAGGCGGTCGGCACCAGGCAGTCGGGCAGGCTCGCGCGATCGACGGTCAGGCTGTGGTACCGGGTCGCCGCGAACGGCGAGGGCAGCCCCTCGAAAACGCCGCTGCCGTCATGGAACATCCGGCTGACCTTGCCGTGCATCGGCATCGGCGCACGCACCACCCGACCGCCGAACGCTTGGCCGATCGCTTGGTGGCCGAGACAGACCCCGAGGATGGGAACACGCCCCGATGCGGCCTCGATCAGCGCCAGGCACACGCCCGCCTCGTTCGGCGTGCACGGGCCTGGAGAGAGTACGATCGCCTCCGGCCGGCGCGCCAACGCCTCCGCCGGGGTGATCCGGTCGTTGCGCACCACCTCGCACCTTGCCCCAAGATCACCCAGGAAGTGCATGAGGTTGAAGGTAAAGCTGTCGTAGTTGTCGATGAGTAGAATCATGGCGCTGCTATCTGCGCACGCCCGCCTGGCCCGTGCAACATCGGGTGTCGTCGCGTCAGAACAGGCCTTCCAGGAGACCCTTCGGCTTGCTCTGGATGATCGGGGTCGGCCCGGCCGCCGGGCTCTGGCCGAGGGCCGCGTCGTGGCGCAGGCGGTCCGATTCCTGCTGGGCGTCCACGACCTCGCCAGGCTGGCGCGGCGTACGCCAGAACATCAGCCGATCGATGAAGCCCCGGCTCGGCTTGTTGGCGAGGGCCTGGCGGTCCACCTGGCTTGCCACATTGGCGGGCGCGGGCGGACCAACCTGGGCGATCAGCGCCTGCTGACCGGCGGTGAGGCCGGAAGCGGCGCTCCCGCCGAGCGCGATCTGCGGGTCGAGCGCCTCGGCGGCGGCCATCTCCTCCGAGCGGGTCTGCGGGCGCGCGGCACCCGGACGCGGCGGACGCAGCGAGAAGTCTGGCGGCATGGACAACGGCGCCTGCGTGGTCACGGTGAACTCGTCCGGGGCGTCGCGTGTGAAGCCGAAACTGCGGGAGAGGTCGTTGTTGCCACCGCAGCCGGAAAGCAGAATGGCGGCGCCCAACAGAGTCGCGGGCGCGATTCGAGAGGGGGTCACGAGCATGGGATGCCTCTACAAGCGCACGGGGGGATTGGGCAAGCCATCCGACGTCTCCCGCCGCAGGAAGCTCTCGGCCACCAGCGCGATCACCCCGCAGACGATGGCCGCGTCGGCCACGTTGAAGACGTACCACGACCACGCGCCGACATGGGCATGTATGAAATCGACCACCGCGCCGTGGCGCAGCCGATCCAGCACGTTGCCGATCGCCCCGCCGGCGACCGCGCCGATCGCCACCGCCGTCCAGGCCGAGGTGGCGCGGCGCAGCCAGAACCCGAGCATCACCACGATCAGCAGCGCGATCACGGCGATCGCCGGGCCGGACCAGGCGCCGAGGCCGTTCAGCATCCCGAACGTGACGCCACGGTTCCAGACCATCGTGAGGTCGAGCACCGGCAGGAGCATGATGCGGCCGCGATCGGGCAGGTCGAGGCCGTTCAGGATCCAGTATTTGCTGAGCTGATCGGCCGCGAGGATGAGCGCGGCGGCGAGCAGGCCAAAGCGGGTGTAGGAGCGATGCGGGACCATAATCGTCACCTCTCCCGCCCTTCGCGAGAGAGGTCGGCGCGCGTCAGCGCGCCGGGAGAGGGCCCTTCCGCGCGGCGACCTCTCCCGGAGAGAGAGGTGGAACTCACGCCGCCACCCCGCATAGGAGGCCGGAGTCCACCGCGTCGGCGCAGCGCACGCACAGCGCGGGGTGGCCTGGCTGGCGTCCCACCTCCTCCAGCACGCGCCAGCAGCGGGCGCATTTGGTGCCGGGAGCGAGCGTCACGGTGGCGAGCGGCTCGGCGGTACCCGGTTCCGTCCTGAACGAAGATACGATGGCGACCTCTGCCCAACCTTCGTCATCGAGCAGGGCCCGATCCGCTTCGGTCAGGCTGAGCGTCACCGCTGCTTCCAGCGAGGCGCGGATGGTTCCGGCGCGACGCGCCTCCTCGATCGGCACCGTCACCAGCCGCCGTGCATCGCGCACCCGCGCCCATTTCGCTCCGAGCGCAGGATCTTGCCATTCGGCGGGCAGGGTCGGGAAAAGTTGCAGATGCACGCTGTCCGTATCGCCGAAACGCGCCGTCCAGGCTTGCTCGGCGGTGAAGCAAAGTACCGGGGCGAGCCAAGTGGTCAGGCAGCGATGCAGATGGTCGAGCACGGTGCGCGCCGCCCGCCGCCGTGCGCTGTCGGGACGGTCGCAATACAGCGCGTCCTTGCGGATATCAAAGTAGAACGCCGAGAGATCGGCCGCGCAGAAGGCGTGCAGGTCGGGATACACGCCCGACCAAACATAGGTCTCGGTCGCCGCGCGGATGCGGCCGTCGAGTTCGGCGAGCCGGTGTAGCACCCAGCGCTCCAACTCCGGCATCTCAGCCGTCGGGACACGTTCGTCGTCGGTGAAGCCGTGCAAACTGCCCAGCAGCCAGCGCAGCGTGTTGCGGAGCCGACGATAGAGTTCGCTCTGCTGCTTCAGGATTTCGGGGCCGAACCGCACGTCCTCGGTACTGTCCGACATCGCCACCCACAGCCGCAGGATGTCGGCGCCGAATGTCGCCTCCACCTTCTCCGGCGAGATGACGTTGCCGAGCGACTTCGACATTTTCCTACCCTGCTCGTCATTGACGAAGCCGTGCGTCAGCACCGCCTTGAAGGGCGCCCGCCCGCGGGTGCCGACCGCGTCCAGCAACGAGTGCTGGAACCACCCGCGATGCTGGTCGCTGCCTTCGAGATAGAGGTCCGCCGGCCAGGGCAGCCCGCGCGCTTCCAGAACGAACGCATGCGTTGAGCCGGAATCGAACCACACGTCGAGAATATCCCGCACCTGCTCGAAATCGTTCGGATCGCGCTCGGGGCCAAGGAAGCGCGACGGCGGCGAGACGTACCAGGCATCCGCCCCCTCGGTCGCGAACGCGGCGACGATCCGATCCACCACGGCGTGGTCGCGCAGCGGCTCGCCGGTGCGCTTGTCGACGAACACGGCGAGCGGCACGCCCCACGCGCGCTGGCGGCTCACGCACCAATCCGGCCGCGCGGCGACCATGCTGGCGAGGCGGTTGCGTCCCGCATCCGGTACGAAATGCGTCGCCGCGACCGCTTCTAGCGCGCGCTCGCGGATGCGGTCGGGGCCGTCCAGGCGGATGAACCATTGCGGTGTCGCGCGGAAGATCAGCGGCGCGCGAGAACGCCAGGAGTGTGGGTAGGAATGCACCAGCGTCCCGCGCGCCAGCAAGGTGCCCGCCTCGAGCAGTGCCGCGCAGACCGGATCGGCGGCCTTGTAGACATGCACGTGGGCGAACAATGGCACCCAGGCGTTGAAGGTGCCGTCGTCGCCCACCGTCTCCGGCGTCTCCAGCCCGTGCGCGCGGCCGAGGTCGAAATCCTCCTCGCCGTGACCGGGCGCGATGTGGACGAAGCCAGTCCCGGCCTCGGTCGTCACGAAGTCGCCGAATAACAGCGGCACGTCGTGATCGTAGCCGCGTCCGCGTAGCGGGTGCGCGGTGATCGTGCCGGCGAGGTCGGCGCCCTTCAGCACCCGGCGCACATGGTGCGTGGCTATCCTCGTATCGGCGACGAATTGCGGCAGTAGCGCGAGCGCGACCAGGAGGGTGTCGCCTGGGCGGACGAGTGACCCATCGGCGACGCTGTCGACATGGATCAGCGCATAGTCGAAGTCGGAGCCGGCGGCGATCGCGCGGTTGCCGGGCATGGTCCAGGGCGTCGTAGTCCAGATGACGACCGCCGCCTGACGCAGATCCTCGGCCGGCGCGCTCAAGATCGGAAAGCGCACCCAGATCTGCGTCGATTTGTGGTCGTGATACTCGATCTCGGCCTCGGCGAGCGCGGTCTTCTCCACCGGCGACCACATCACCGGGCGCAGCCCGCGATAGAGCGCCCCGTTCAGCAGGAACTTGCCAAGCTCGCCGGCGATCGCCGCCTCGGAGGGAAAATCCATCGTGGCGTAGCGGTTGGCCCAGTCGCCCTCGACGCCGAGGCGGCGAAATTCGTCTTTTTGCACCGCCATCCAGTGCTTCGCGTAGTTCCGGCACTCGGCGCGGAATTGCAGGATCGGGACGTCGTCCTTGTCGCGGCCCTCGGCGCGGTACTTCTCCTCGATCTTCCACTCGATCGGCAGGCCGTGGCAGTCCCAGCCGGGGATGTAGTCGGCGTCGTAGCCGGCCATCTGGCGGGTGCGGTTGACGAAATCCTTGAGGATCTTGTTGAGCGCCGTGCCGGTATGGATATTGCCGTTCGCGTAGGGCGGCCCATCGTGCAGGATGAACTTCTCCCGTCCCGCCGAGGCGGCGCGCAGCTTCCCCCACAGCCCCATCGCGTCCCAACGGGCAAGAATGTCCGGCTCCTTCCTCGGCAGATCGCCCCGCATGGGGAAATCCGTCCGTGGCAGGAACACGGTGTCGCGGTAGTCGCGTTCGGCGTCGTTCATCGAGGGAAATCCGGGCGGCCGAGGGCCGCGAAATGGGTGTGGGCGCGCGTTATCCCGGGGCTCGGCGAGCCGCCGGGCGGATAATTCGCGCGATCCTGTAGCCCAGTTCCACACCGGGGACCATGGGGAGCCGGCAGGCGGGCGTCAAACGGGGGGCGGGACGGGCTTGGCGAACCGCATCGCTGTCGAGAGCATCCCATAGCGGAAGTAGAACCGCTGCCCGAGCGCGTTGGCGAGCGGGGTATCGAGCACCAGCCTGCGGCAATTGTGCCGACG